>CAUVSV010000002.1:0-165991 GCA_963554735.1 Streptococcus oralis | reverse complement strand
ATGCCATTGAGATTGATGATGATGCAGCTCTGACTTGGATGCGCCAAGCTCACTATTACATGGGATTGTATAGTTACACCTACTCAGCTGGACTTGTTATCTCGACTGCGGGGTACCTTCATTTGAAACATTCAGAAACTGGAGCTGAAGATTGGCTCAATCTCCTTAAATCAGGTGGTAGCAAGACACCACTTGAGTCAGCCATGATTATCGGAGCGGATATTTCAACAGATAAACCACTCCGTGATACCATCCAATTCTTGTCTGACACAGTTGACCAGATTATCGCTTACAGTGCTGAGTTGGGAGAGTAAGGGTATCCAGTGTCGGATTTAAGACGGTTTATCGATAAGATGAATACACAAAAATCACCTGTTTTAGGTGATTTTTTCATGATTTAAAGATTTATTCAAATTTTCCTTTATTGGCTTCATTTGAAGCCTTCATGCTAATTTGTAAAAGGTTGGCGAGATTTTCATTATCAAGGCTAGCTTCTCCATTATTATCCACTTTTATGGCGAGGTAATGAGTGTTGCGATCAAGATAATCCATTCCCTCTAAATCGACATAGTTATTTGCTTTAAAATCAAGCGCCGCTAATTGATAAACAAATCGAATATTTAGAGCTTTAGCATAGTCTGTTTCAAGAACCTTTTGTTGTTCTTCTACCAGTCCTTGAAAGAATTCGAGATTGTCTGTGTGATAGGATGCTTTGACTTCATATTGGTAAGTATCTACAGCTGGGGATATAAATTTCAAATAAACCAAGTCGCCTTCTACCTTATAGTCCTCAAGAGTATAGGCACCTGCTTTTCCTAATGCATTGGTGTTGACCTTGAAAAACATTGGTGCATAAATTTTCAGAGGATATTTTTCTCCCTTATACTCAAAGATGGTATCATTTGAAAAATTCGGACGGATTTTAGTTAACTCAGGGACTAAATATTCGTTCCAAATCTTATCAAATAACTCTTCTTGATTGCTAGCACCCGCTGATTTCACAACTAGGTCAAAATTTTCTTGATTGACAAAGACAGCATCCACTAATTTGAGGGCTGTTTGAACCTTAGGATCCGAAATTTCCTTTTTCTTTTTTTCAAGATTCTCTGCCGCCTCTTTCGTGCGATCTAAAGTTTTATTAAATTGACTGCCACTGTTGGTTTCAACAAAGGTTCTCTCATAGTTGGTAGGTTCAACTTTGGCATTCCAGTCAAATGAAGCAGCAGGACCAGTTACATCTTTCTTATGGTAGGTAGAAACCTGATTGTTTGAATTATTTGTAGAACTAGTAGATGGCTTTGATGAGCAAGCACCAAGGGCTAAGGCTAGTGTTGTCACACAAGCTAGGCAACAAAGTCTGAACGATTTTTTCATACATTTCTCCTTCAAGTAATGCTTGTTATTCATTGTCTATTATATCATGACCTTTAGGATTACAGTGTTTTAAAATGAATTAGACAGGATTTTAACATCATAGATGAAACAGTCATATCAGCCTTTTATGATATACTATAAGGGAAATATGATTAGTTGTTTTATTAATTATCATAAGTAAGGAGAAGGTTATGAAAAAACGTGCGTTTTTCACAACATTACTTTTAGGAGGATTGATCATGATAGGATTGGCAGGATGTGGAGAAAATAAAAACAGTCGAGAATGGATTGAAAATAAAGTTTCTGAGGTTAGTCGAGTTTATCCAACTGAAAATCTGTTTGATTTGTTTAAGCAATTTCCGAAAGGGTTTAATATTACTCAAACATTTTATAAGGATTCGCTCAGAACAGTAGTTTCCTTAGATGGAGATGAAGAAAGTCAAACCATAAAAGGAAAGATAGAGACTATACAAATTTCTACTGATCCATATAAAGAAGAAGTTGAAGAGCATGTTGATGTAGAATATAAGGATGGTGAATTTATATTTTCTAACAATGAGGTAGCGGAAAAAATTTGGGGTTATAAAGGTTTTCTGTTCCAAAAATTAAGTTTGAATAGAGATGTTTTATCTAAGATGAAGCTTGAAAAGTTTCGATATTTTTCAAATCGCAATGTGTTTGAAATCTATTATATTAGTGATAACTCTACGATAAATAATTTCCTTAAGTCAAATGGAGAACACATGTTATCAATAAGTGGAGCGGAATCTTATAATAATACAAAAGGTTATCGATTGAATGTTAATATTGCTTTTAAGGATACCCCAAATGATGGAATGAGTGAGATAGTTTCAAGTTGGATAGATGATAGAAATAGTGTTTCTAATTAATTTGATAACATTTTAAATATCCTGATTGAACTGATCATAAATAAGGAGAGTATTATGAAAAAACGTATGTTTTTCGCAATGTTAGTTTTAGTAGGGTTGATAATGATAGGAATAACAGGATGTGGAGAAAATAAGAACAGTCGAGAATGGATTGAGAACAAAGTATCTGAGGTTAGTCGTGTCTATCCAACCGAGAATCTGTTTGATTTGTTTAAGCAATTTCCAGAAGGGTTTGAGATTGAGCAGGTTTATTTTAAAAAGAAAAGTGATGGAATTGACGATTTTATCACAGAAATTAAGCTGAAAGGTGATGCAACATTGCATACAATAACAGGTACTCTTGCTAAAAACCCAGCGAAGGATGATGCACCAGAAAGCGAAGAAGAGGTAGTAAGTGTTCAATATGTAGACAATAAATTTATTTTTTCTGATGAAGAAACTGCTAAAAAAATATGGAAGTTTGACAGATTTTTATTTCAAAAGTTGACTTTAAATAAAACAGAATTGTCTAAGTTAAGATTAAAAGAGAAATCGTATAATAGCGTGACAAATGGTTTTAGTATTTTATATTTTACAGAAAATGAAGTAGTTAATAATTATTTTCATAAAAATGATTCTGAAACATCCGTACTGGAGATTGGAAGTTCTCTACAAAATGAGGGTTATTACTACTACTCAATTTTACTAGATTACAATGATGGCTATTATTTTAGAGAAACGGTATCAAATGTGGAGGTATTTAACGGCCAATAGTGGAATTCCAACTTTAGACGTGGCGAATATGACTTACGAATTTGAATAAGATGCAAGGCAATATTGCTTTTATGATATCCTACAAGAGAATGATGGTGGCTATCTTATTGAATATTATAAAAAAGGAGAAGGTTATGAAAAAACGCATGTTTTTCGAAATGTTACTTTTAGGAGGATTAATCATGATAGGATTGGCAGGATGTGGAGAAAATAAGAACAGTCGAGAATGGATTGAAAACAAAGTCTCTGAGGTTAGTCGTGTCTATCCAACCGAGAACCTGTTTGATTTGTTTAAGCAATTTCCGGAAGGCTTTAAAGTAGAGCAAGTGTATATCAAACGTGGGACTTTTCTTATCGAAATGTCTTTACAGGGGGATAGTAGCAATTATACAATTTCTGGAGTGCTAACCAAGACACGGGCTTCTGATGATATTACTGAAAAGCCAGAAGAAACAATAAGAGTTGATTATATAGATGGGAAATTTATCTTTTCTGATGAGGGGAAAGCGAAAGAATTATGGACTTTTGATGGATTCTTATTTCAAAAGTTAACGATTAATCAGTCTTTTCTATCTTTTTTATCTATGAAATCCAAAAGTTATAATGGTAATAATGGTGCATTTGATATTGATTATTTGGTTCGGAATCAAACTATCAATCAGTATTTTAAAAAAGATGAAAACGAACAGGCAACATTAGGTTTTGGAAGTTCATACCGAAACGACGATTATTTCTATTATTCAGTAAATGTCAACTACGACAATGTTTATTCATTTAGAGAAACCGTGTCAAATTAAAAGGAGATTCAATGGTGGATAAAAAATTTGTTAATAGTGGAATTCCAACTTTAGATGCGTCAGATGCGTCGAATCTAACTTACGAATTTGAATAAGAAGCAAGGAAATATTGCTTTTATGGTATATTATAAGGGAGCTATTGTCAGCTGTTTTATTGAATATTATAAGCAAGGAGAGGATTATGAAAAAACGTAGATTTATCACAATGGTACTTTTAGGAGGATTGATAGTGATGGGCCTAGCAGGATGTGGAGAAAATAAGAACAGTCGAGAATGGATTGAGAACAAAGTCTCTGAGGTTAGTCGAGTTTATCCAACTGAAAATCTGTTTGACTTGTTTAAGCAATTTCCGGATGGGTTTGAGATTAGAAGTATTGATACTTACGATGAGACGAAGGACTATTCTCGTTATCAGAAGATTGAACTCATAGGAAACGCAGAAACAAAAGAAATAACTGGCAATTTTAAAAGAATAGAAGCTCAAGGTAATCCTTATGAAGAAAAAGTGCTTTTAGAAAGCCGTATTGTGTACACTGAAAAAGGATTGGAATTTTTGAATCCAGAAGTTTCTAAAGATGATTTGTTTTATGATGGGTTTTTATTTCAAAAGTTAGAACTAAATAAAGCAGCTCTATCTCGATTTGAGCTCAAAAAAACGTACTATAATTGGGAGACTGGTGATGCTTCTATTACTTATAAAAATGTAAATAGTAAAATTATTCAGGACTACTTCCATATACAATCAAATGAGTCATTAGACCTTTATATTAGTGCAGATCATTCTGCAACTATTGGCTATGAATACGGTTATCCTGTGGTTTTTGACGGAGAAAATATTTCTCATTCAGAACTTATAGCAGGAAAAATTACGAGTATGGAGAAGATAGATGCCAAATAGTAATGTGCCAACCTTGGATGCCTCTAATCTAACTTATGAATTTGAGTAAGGTGCAAGGAAATGTTGCTTTTATGGTATACTATAAGGGAACTATGATTAGTTGTTTTATTGAATATCATAATAAGGAGAAGGTTATGAAAAAATGTAGATTTCTCACAATGGTACTTTTAGGAGGATTGATAATGATGGGCCTAGCAGGATGCGGAGAAAATAAGAACAGTCGAGAATGGATTGAGAACAAAGTCTCTGAGGTCAGTCGAGTCTATCCGACTGAGAATTTATTTGACTTGTTTAAGCAATTTCCAGAAGGGTTTGAGATTGAGCAGGTCTATTTTAAAAAGAAAAGTGATGGACCCGATAATTATATTACAGAAATTAAGCTGAAAGGTGATGCAACATCGAATACAATAACGGGTACTCTTGCTAAAATTCCAGCGAAGGATGATGCACCAAAGAGCGAAGAAGAGGTAGTAAGTGTTCAATATGTAGACAACAAATTTATTTTTTCTGATGAAGAAACCGCTAAAAAAATATGGAAGTTTGATGGTTTCTTGTTTCAAAGACTTGGTATAGATAAAGAATTTTTAAGCAAATTATCATTAAAAAACAAACATTTTAACGGAAATAATGGTTCTTTTGATATAGATTATATTATTAAAAACACAACGATTAACCAATATTTTAATAAACAGCAACAAGCTGAAACAGTGCTAGGATTTGGTAGTTCTTTGAGATTAGATGACTTTTATTACTATTCAATTACTGTTGATTTTAATGATGGTTATTATTTTAAGGAGAGAGTATCGAATTAGGAGAGAAATATGAGTAAGAAGGATACAGTGAACAGTGGTATTGCCACTCTAGATGCAGCAAATCTGACTTATGAATTTGAGAATGTGCGGGTTAACCAACCTGAAATTGGACATGATGATAGAAAACAACTTCTTAATGCAGTTGACAGAAGTAAACCTCTCCCTCCCAACCTCCAATATCTAGATGATTTTCATGATGATTCCACTGGTACAAGTGGTACAGCCTTCCTAGATAAGGATAGTGGAGAGGTGATTATTGCCTATACGGGAACGAATCCTAATGCGGATATAGCCAAGGATGTCGCTACAGATGTCGGTAGTATAGCCATGGCGCTCGGTTTTCATTATGATGAAGCTTTCACATTTTATGAAAAGATTCGACAGAGATATGGGGATAACATTACTCTAACTGGACATTCTTTAGGAGGGAACATCGCTCAGAGGGTGGCCTTAGAGTATAACGCTCCCCGTACTGTGGTATATAACTCAGCCCCTCTCTATTTAGAAGGTCTTATCGAATCTAAAGATAAAATCATAGATTATCTCACTCCGTGGGATTCGGCAAGGGAGAAGATAATCAATAAACAAAAGACATTCACAGGTCAAGTAGTACGAATCCGGACTCAAGATGACTTTCTTAACAATATCTCAAAGCCTTTTTTAGGTGTGTACTTGGGAGAAGATTATCTGCTTGAAAATTCTGGTGGGCACAATATTGATCCAGATATTACGGGTGATAAAAATCAAATTAACCAAATCAAGGATATTTTGAAAAATCAGAGTCCAGAGGAGATGACTGGACTTGAAAAGAAGAACTATGAAACTCTTAAGAAATTACAGGGAGTCAAAAACGGACTTCTGAAGCAGTTGAATACTCAATTTTTATCAGATGGTAGTATAAATAGCCATGAGATGTTTTTCTTGGACAGCGTCCAAGCAACAGCTGTTGCGACGGCTATGACAGAGAGTGTCAGCAACGGACACAGTGAGATTGAGGCAGTGGCGAAAAAAGCAGTTGCGGATGCTGAAACACTCTACGATAAAAGTAAGGAAGTTCCTTGGTTCGTCACAGAATTAACTTATGATGAGATAGAGGATGTCTATGCAGAAGCTGGGGTAACTTATGATAGTATTGTGGGGGAGACTCAGAGATATTTTGATAAAAAAGTAAGTAAATCAGCTGAGATTGTAAAAGCCTTTACGGATTTGGAAACGAATATTCAGAAGGGTGTTGAACAAGCAGTTGAAGGAGATGAAAGCTTGGCAAGGGATATTAATCAATGGACAAACTAGAAGAAATTCAAATTAAAATAAAAAAGCAAGAAGATGGTCTTTTGTCCTTGGAGGATGACTATAGAACTGCTAAGAAGAAAATAGAAGAATCTTATGAAAATTTGGATGATAATCGTTCTCAGTTGACCAGACTATATGAGGAGTTTGAAAACATTGCTTATGATTTTGGTAGACAGAATTCTGGAGATGAGAGCGCGCGCCACCAATTTCTGATACTCTTAGAATCTTATGCAGTTGAGACAAGGAGTGAGTATCTTCGTCAATATGCTAAAATAGAGGCAAAAGATGAAGAATTGCAGACTCAGTACCGAAAAGAGCGCTCTCGCTTAGAAAAAGAGTTAGAAGAGAGTTATAGTCGAAGAAGAGATCTATATGAGTTAGAAAGGGAGCAGAAAAAATGCTAGTAGATTTAGTCATAGATGCTTTGATTGGCCCCATGTCAGAATCAGCAAGACGAGAAATCAAAAAAACATTGGAAAGAGCAGCTATCAAAGCTTTTTGTGCTCCTCCAATAATATCAGGTAGAAAAGATATCGTAGATAAGTACGATAAGGAGATAGGGATTCTTGCTATGACAAATAAGACAGCTATAACGACTTTAGCAGCTCAAATGGATGGCTCAATTAATGGGTTGGGACAAAAAGCCATTAGCGAGACTATTAGTAAAAATAGTACATCTTTTGAAGATTTAACTCCGAAAAAGAAAAAATAGTGCTTTAACTATGCCATGTTCCTTTCCAATTTTTCCAAATATTCCTCTTCAAAGTCATCTTCGGATGACTTTTTGATAAGTTACTAGAAATGTAGAGGTGCTTGAGATGCGTAAAAAATTACAAAGAAAAGTGACAGAAGAAAAACCAAGCTATAGTCGAGAAGAAATTCAGTGGTTGCTTGAGCATTTAGGAGATCCCTCTCCAGAAATTCGAGATGAACTTGTTTTTACGAGTTTGGCTAGAGGAATTCAAGAAGAACTGTTTTCCCTTGAGCAGTTTCAGTTTATCTCAGAAGAGGTCTCCTCTAATGAAAGGCTATACAAAGAGATTGATAGTAGAGGAGTTTCAACTCTTAAACGTTCTTTTAGGGCGCTTATTTATGCCAATCTTTTGTATGCAGATGGTAACGAGCACTCTCTTTTCTATAAAGGCTTAAAAGCTGATATAAGAAATGCTATGCTATCTCAAGGTTTGTATTACCTTAAAAAAGAAAAGGATACGACAGGTTTTTCAAGTCAGTATGGTTGGGTTCACGCTTTTGCGCATGGAGCGGATCTCTTGACGGAAGTCGTTTGTCATCCAGATTTTCCTAGTAACAGATTTTCTGAAGTATTTGATGTACTGGGTCAATTATTTAAAAGAATTACCATTCGTTTTACAAATGATGAGGACTGGCGCTTAGCGAGAGTACTTTATGAACCCATTTTGCAAGGGAAATTAGGGCAAGAACAAGTAGCTTCTTGGATAAAAACTATTGACTTTCCGATAGAAGAGAGGGAAGATTTTTATAAATTTTCCAACTTCAGATCCTGTCTGTTGGAAGTCTATATCCAACTTGACCAGAAAAATAGTTTACAAGATGCCTTGAAAGAAGCCATTCAATCTTTTCAGTACTAAGGATAAGCGAGTCGTTTCATGATTTTCAAATACTTTCCAGTCAATTTTCTTGAAACACTTTCCTTCTTTTGATAGACTAATACATAGTTTGAAAAAAAGGAGATTTATCATGAAAAAATTTGTTGCTGAATTAATCGGTACTTTTATGCTTGTGTTCATTGGAACAGGAGCTGTTGTTTTTGGAAATGGTCTTAATGGCCTTGGACACCTTGGAATTGCTTTTGCCTTTGGTTTAGCAATTGTAGTTGCAGCTTTCTCAATCGGAACTGTTTCAGGTGCTCATTTGAACCCAGCTGTTTCGATTGCTATGTTTGTAAACAAACGTTTGTCATCTTCAGAGCTTGTAAACTACATCCTTGGACAAGTGGTTGGAGCTTTCCTTGCGTCAGCTGCAGTATTCTTCCTCTTGTCTAACTCAGGCATGTCAACTGCTAGTCTTGGTGAAAATGCCTTGGCAAACGGTGTCACTGTCTTTGGTGGATTCTTGTTTGAAGTCATCGCAACTTTCTTGTTTGTCTTGGTTATCATGACTGTAACATCAGCAAGCAAAGGAAATGGTGCAATCGCTGGTTTGGTAATCGGTTTGTCATTGATGGCAATGATCCTTGTGGGATTGAACATTACTGGACTTTCAGTTAACCCAGCTCGTAGCTTGGCACCAGCTGTCTTTGTAGGTGGCGCAGCCCTTCAACAAGTTTGGATTTTCATCCTTGCCCCAATCGTTGGTGGTGTTCTTGCAGCACTTGTTGCTAAAAACTTTCTTGGAACAGAAGAATAATTGAAATTCAAAAAGCCTTGCTCCTCATCTTGAGGAACAGGGCTTTTTCGTATGATACTCTTCGAAAATCTCTTCAAACAACGTCAGCTTCACCTTGCCGTACTCAAGTATAGCCTGAGGCTAGCTTCCTAGTTTGCTCTTTGATTTTCATTGAGTATGATTTTAGCGGTTGTCAATTTTCTCTGGATAAAGGTCGTGTTGGAAGAGACGTTGTTCTGCTAAGCCTTCATACTTGGTTCCAGGTCTACCGTAGTTGTAGTAGGGGTCGATTGAAATGCCCCCGCGTGGAGTGAATTTTCCCCAGACTTCTAAATAGCGAGGGTCTAGCAAGTTGACCAAGTCTTTCCCGATAGTGTTGATACAGTTTTCGTGAAAATCCCCATGATTTCGATAGCTAAAGAGGTAGAGTTTGAGGGATTTTGACTCGACACAGAGCTTGTCAGGAATGTAGGAAATATAAATGGTCGCAAAGTCTGGTTGAGCCGTAATAGGACAAAGCGAGGTAAATTCAGGACAGTTGAATTTGATGAAATAGTCATTTTCCACATGACGATTGTCAAAGGATTCCAGGACATCTGGTTGATAGTCAAAGATGTAGTTGGTTTCTTTGTTGCCCAATAGGCTTAGATTTTTCATTTCTTCTTGTTGTGACATGATTTTTTCTTTCTAATTTAAACACCACGTTGGTTATCGTAGAGGAGGGTATGGAGTTGAGGAAGGACGCGGACATTGCCCCAACTATCATCAGCGGCGATGCGTTCCCAAAGTTCTTTGAGACGGTCCAGTTGGTCTTGGACAATATTACCCGTAGCCTTGGGCTCAGGGTTTCCTGCTGATAAGAAGAGAACATCTGGTTGGTAGCGTTCTTGAATGTCTTTGGCAAAGGCCAAATCGGCATCATCAAAGACAGGGATTTTAAAGGTGACTTTGTCTGGGTCCAGTTGGGAAACGATGAAATCCAAGGTCTCAAAGTTGACTTCCATCTTGGAGGAAGGAGGTTTGGGGCTGAGAGTGACCTGGTCAATGTCTTTTAACCAATTTTGCCAGCGGGAGCCTTGGGTCTCAACAGCTAGAGTGACACCGCGTTCTTTGAGCTTGGTGACGAGTTGAGCCATGTTGGCTGCTAGGATAGCAGGATTTCCGCCAGACAAGGTAACGTAGTCGTAGTTTCCCAATTTATCTAAGGCAGCAATGACTTCGTCAGCCGTCATGCGAGTTGGTTTTTCAGAACCATCCCAAGTAAAGGCGGAGTCACACCAGTCGCAGTGGTAGTCGCAACCAGCAGTACGGACAAACATAGTTTTCTGCCCAATAGCACGACCTTCACCTTGAAAGGTTGGGCCGAAAATTTCCAGAACTGGTAGTTTGAGGACACGTTCCCTAGTCATCTAACCACTCCCGTCTAAACTCCGCAAAGGCAGTCGGAGTCTCATAGAGACGAACATATTCCAAACGGAGATTGCGCTCGTCTGGCAACTCTTGGCTCATGGTTTGAAAAATCCAGTAAACCATATTTTCAGCAGTCGTGTTCATATAAGGCAGGGTTTCATTGAGATAGCGATGATCCAAGTGGGGTTCTATGTAGTTCTTGTAGATCGCTTTGATATCTCCAAAGTCGTAGGTCATACCCCGTTCATCTAAAAATCCACTGACAGCAATTTGCAGATGATAAGTGTGGCCGTGCAGGGACTTGCATTTTCCCTCATAGTGAAAGAGGTGGTGGGCAGCATCGAAGGTGAACTCTTTTGATACCAAGGTTCTGTGAGGATTGTAGATAAGAGATTCCCCAGTTTCCTGTTTGATTTCTTTGGGAGCAAAAAACATTAGCTCTCTCCTTTCTGTGAGAGATAAACATCAAGGCCATGCTGGCGTAGGTGGCAGGCTGGACAATCACCGCAGCCACTACCGATAATCCCATTGTAGCAGGTTAAGGTCTTCTCACGAACGTAGTCAAAGGCACCAAGTTGGTCGGCTAACTCCCAAGTTTCAGCCTTGTCTAGCCACATGAGAGGTGTTTGGATAACAAAGTCGTAATCCATGGCAAGGTTGAGAGTAACATTGAGGGATTTGACAAAGACATCCCGACAATCAGGGTAGCCTGAGAAATCTGTCTCGCAGACACCTGTCACGATATCTTTAATGCCTCGTTGCTTGGCAAGAACTGCCGCAAAGGAAAGAAAGAGGTGGTTGCGGCCGTCAACAAAGGTATTGGGAACCTCTCCCTCTTTTTGCTCGATCTCCAGATCAGAGGTCAGGGCATTTTCAGTGATTTGTCCCAGCAGAGACATATCTAAGATGTGATGACGAATGCCTTGTTCCTTAGCGATTTCTCTAGCAACTTGAATTTCGAGATGATGGCGTTGGCCGTAGGCAAAGGTGACGGCTTCGACTGTTTTATAGTGTTCTTTAGCCCAAAAGAGGCAGGTTGTGGAATCTTGACCGCCGCTAAAGACGACCAAGGCTGAATGACGTTTCATAGTACTCCTTCTAAAATGGGAAATGTTCAGAGCACGCAAAAAGCTCCCTTGAGGGGAGCTAAAAAATACCAAGTAGAGGTTTTTTTTAGCGATGGCATGTCCCAAACATCGTAATATTCTACCTACAGTCTAGCATATTTTTTGAAAAATGGCAAAGGGTAAGAAAAAAGAGACCAAATGAAGTACATGGTCTCTCGTGTGATTAGCTCAATTCAGCAACGATGGCCTTGATTTGTTCTGCTGTGTGAACACCTGCAACTTGTTTCACCACTTGGCCGTCTTTTTTGAAGAGAAGGGTTGGGATAGACATGATTCCAAAAGCACGAGCTGTATTTGGATTTTCATCAACGTCCATTTTAACGATTTTCAAGACATCTTCTGAAAGTTCTTCAGACAATTTATCCAAGATTGGACCTTGCATACGACATGGACCACACCAAGTTGCCCAGAAGTCTACCAAGACCAAACCGTCTTTTGTTTCTTGTTCAAATGTTGCATCTGTAATTGCTTTTGCCATTGTATTTCTCCTTTTTTAGTTATATTGGCTTAAATCTTGTTTCATGAGATAGAAGAAAACATCTCCATAAGTCCCATGGTAGTCCAAATCATGACCATTGTAGGTTAATTTTTGGACAGTATAGTAATCAGCAACGCCGATGAGGCAGGCGTGTTGAGAACGTTCAAAGTCTTGGTAAGACTCGAAAGTCATGGTTCTCTCTTGCTTACTGGCGTCTAGATAAGTAATTTCGATCATATAAAACTCCTTTGTTCGATCTTGACTTTATTGTACTCCTTGAAAAGAGGAATGTCAAGAAAAATGATTGCGCACGCAACTTTTTTAAAAAATCTGATTAAGAAATGAAATCAAGACTCGTTTCCAGTCTTTCTTCGACGGCTTTTTGCAGGTAAGCTAGGGTGGTTTGTCCCTCGTCAGTCAGGCAGATAAAACTAGCCCGTCTATCCTGATCGCAACATCTGCGACTAAGCAAACCGCAGTTTTTCTCTTCTAATCGTGCCACCATTCGAGAAACAGCGCTCGGACTGAGATGGAGTTTATCGGGTAAATCAATCTGTCGTAAGGATTTTTCATCGGCTAGATCCAAATAGTAGAGCAGGTAAAACTCTTTCAAGTTCAGCCTTTGTTCACTCTGCTGGGCAATAGTTTCTTCCAACAAGGCTTCCATTTCTTTTTGATGGCGGTTGTAGTCAAACCATTTTTCTAAGTAGGTCATTGCTTTCTCCTTTCTTTTCAAAGTAAAAATCACAAAGTCATTAGTGACTGTTTCTGCAATACAAGATGATTGCGCATGCAATGATTATACTACTTTTAACTAATCCGTGCAAGAGAGAAGAATTGCAATATTTCCTTGAAATTTTCTGAAAAAAGAGTAAACTGGTATGCAAGAAGTCTATTTCGTGGAGTTTAGAATGAAATTATATGTTCAATTAATGATTCTCTTTGTGATTTCATTGATCGGTGAGGGAATTTCTAGTTTCTTTCATCTGCCTATCCCAGGCAGTATTATCGGTTTGATTATTCTCTTTCTAGCCTTACAGTTCAAGTGGCTGAGAACCAGACATGTCAACATGGTGGGGAATTTCTTGCTGGCCAATATGACTATTCTCTTTTTGCCACCAGCAGTGGGAATAATGGAGAAGTTTGATGTGATTGCTCCCTATCTCCTGCCCATCGTTTTGATTGTCTTTTTTGCAGCTGTCATCAATATTATCCTCATAGCCGTGGTAGTTCAGTTCATTAAGAGACGATTTGAGGGAGATTATGAGAAAGGAGATGCCAAATGAGTGAATTTGTTTCCAATCCCCTGTTTGGGCTTGCCCTGTCTATCCTTGCTTATCTAGTGGGGATGCTGATTTACAGACGTTTTCCCCATCCATTGACAACGCCCTTGCTTTTGTCGGCTGTTTTCATTATCATTTTTCTAAAGCTGACGGGGATTTCTTACCAAGATTACTACCAAGGTGGGGTTTATCTGAACAATTTGATTGTTCCGTCAACAGTGGCTTTAGGGATTCCGCTTTATAAGAGTTTTCACTTGATGAAGCACCATGCACGGAGTATTCTCTTTGGCAGTCTGCTAGCAGTGATTGTCAATACTAGTTTTACGGCCTTAGTTGCGAAAATCTTTGGCATGGACTTTTTCCTAGCCATTTCTCTCTTTCCCAAGTCAGTGACAACCGCCATGGCAGAGGGAATCACAGAAAAATTGCAAGGTTTGACGACTGTGACCGTGGTTGTTGTTGTGGCCACTGGGATTTTGACCAGTGTCATCGGACCAACCCTTTTGAAGTGGTTGAAAATAGACGATCCAGTGGCTGTTGGGCTTTCCCTTGGGGGAACAGGTCATGCTGTCGGAACAGGAACAGCCTTCCGATACGGCTCTGTAGCAGGAGCCATGGGTGGCTTGGCTATCGGTATTACTGGTATTCTCTACGTATTTGTAAGCCCCATCGTAGCTAGTTTGATATTGAGTTAAAAAGCAAGGAAGCTGAGTTCCTTGCTTTTTTCCAATTTTATTTTGTAAGGATTTACTTTTCTTTGCTTAAATGAATGACTTGGTCGTAGCGTTTTAAGTCCTCGTCTGTATAATGGTGAATGACTTCAATGACTGTCTGAGGTAGCGAGAAGAGGAGGTCGCTAATCTTTTTGCTATTCTCTAAGTCAAGATTGGCCTTAATCTCATCAGCCAAGATGAGTTGGCTGTCGTGATAGAGCGCGCGAGCGATTTCGAGTTGTTGTTTCTCGCCACCAGACAGGCTATCGTTGCTAAGAGTTCGATTTTTCAAATGTTCTAAACCAGTTGTCTTGAGGATATGATTCAACCTTTCTTGCTTTTTAGTCATTCCTAGAAGGATATTGTCTTCCAGAGACAGCGTGTCAAAGTAATGGCTATCTTGGAGGATATAGGAGCTAACGCTCGTGATTTCTTGGCGTGATAGGCTTTGGCCAGCAAATGCAATCCGTCCACTGGTCGCAGCCAACTCTCCATGAATGATATTGAGTAAAGTCGTTTTTCCAGAGCCACTTTCACCGATAATGGCAATCTTTTCTCCTTTCTTGATGTGCATGGAAAGAGGGGATAAAAGGACCTGTCCCTCTTTTTCTAGAGAGATATTCTCTAGTTGGACGGGATAAATGTTTTGGAAGGTGCTAGTAGAAATAGGACTAGAATTTGTGAAAAGTACTTGGTACTTTTCACAGAGGTATTGAGTTGCTTTTCGGGTGTTAGTAAAGTAGGCTAATTCTTGGAATTGATAGCCAATATTATGAGAAACGAGATAAATGGCTACAAAACTAGCTGCGTTTAAATAACCATAATAGGTCATAAAACCGCCAATGACAATAGGGGCAACGGAGCAAAAGGCATCGATGCTATTGATAAAGAGACTGTTTAGGGTACGTTGTTTCTCATATCGTATTTCCGCATCCAAACTAGTCTGTAACTGATTTTGATAGCGAGCAAAAAAGAAGTCCTGTCCCTGATAATGACGAATCTGTTGGCTACCGCCAATAAAATTTGTCAAGCTTGATAAGTAGCTCTGGTTAATAGTGGACCGCTTTTCAGAAAGTGAATCTAAACGCTTAGATCCGATGGCACTACAGAGGACAGGGACGGAGTAGAAGAGAATAAAAATCAAGCCTAGGTAAAAATTAGTCCACAGGGCATATAGAATGGAGACGGTTGTGAAACCAAGAGAAGAAATAATGATAACGGTTGGCTCAATATAGCTCTTTTCTAACTGGTTGACGTCGTTTTCTAAATCAGACAAAATATCCTTTTCATCAATATCATAACCGCTGAGGAATCGCTTGAAAATAGCGCTTTTAATTCCATATCTGAAATCAGTAATCAAACGAGCGTAGTAATAGCGTTTTCCAGCTAGCCCCAGTAAGAGGATGAGGTTTCCAAGGATTCCCAGAATCAACACTTTCCAAAGAAGTTCCAGTTCTTGATTGGTAAAACTAGCAACGATACTCTGAATGAGCGCTGGCGTAATAATCGCTTCCAGCCATGTGATTGCAATCGAAAAGAAGTAAAGTGTTAAGTGTTTCTTTGCAACAAACGTTCTAAGCATAAAGAGCTCCCTCCTTATCAATATACAGTAATCACTTTTAAAATTATTATACTCCTTTTTATCCACATTTTCATACAATATATCTAAAAGAAAAGATCTAGCGATACAGAGTCGCTAGACCTTTAACTTATTGCAAGTTAACCTTGTTTTTCAAGATATAGTAGGTACCGAGATAGTAGATAGCTGATAAAAAGAGATCGCGCAGAATTTCTGTACCAATCATCATGTTAAAGTCATTTTCAATTCGGAAAAAGAGAGAAACATAACCAATGACGATGGCAATGACGATATAGGCTAGAATCCCCATAGCTGTTCGATACTCATTAAAGAGTTGTCCGATAGAGATGGAGAGGTAGATGGATAAAATCCATGCGATCGAACCTACAAACAGTGATAGCGCATACAGCCAGCCGTAGCTGAGGTAAGGGGAAATGAAGTTATAGAGGGCAGTGAAGTCTTTTTCTATTGGTGTTAAGAAGAAGATAATCAATATACTCAAGATAAAGACGATATAGCTTAAGATGGACCAGACAAGACCACCTAAAAGTTTTGCGATGATGATTTGGTGCTCAGAGACAGGCAAGGTCAGGGTCAAGTACCCTTGGCGGTCATAAACACTGCCCTTGAATCTTCGGATGATTAAAAAGATTGTTGCAATCCAAAGAGTGACGCTGAGTCCTCCAAAGACTAGTACTAAAAAGAAGATGAAATAAGCAGCATTGTTAGGATTGTAACTCTGGCTAAGGCTGCTAATAAAAGCTCCAATCAAAACTGAAATTGCAAGCACAGCACCGTAGAGTGCCAGATACCATTTATTGACATTTTTAAATTCATAACGAACTAGATTCCAAAACATAATAATCTCCTTTGCTTAGGCTTTAAATTCCTGGCGGAAGAGCTGGTCAATTGATTCACCTGACTCGTAACGAATATCATCAACATTTCCTTGGCGGACGACTTTTCCGTCTTTGAGGAAGATAATCTCATCCAAGATTGGCTCAATATCTGAAATCAAGTGGGTTGAAATTAGCACCGTAGAAGTTGGGGAATAGTTGTTGATGATGGTATTGAGGATATAATCACGGGCAGCTGGATCCACGCCTCCGATTGGTTCGTCCAGAACGTAGAGGCGGGCTTCACGGCTCATAACCAAGATGAGTTGGACCTTTTCCTTGTTCCCTTTTGATAGTTTCTTGAGGCGACTGTTTTCATCAATACCGAGATCGGCTAAAAGGTGTTGGGCTCTTTCGAGATTGAAATCCTGGTAGAAGGTTTTAAAATAGGTTAGAGCATCCTTAACCTTCATCTCTTCATTGAGGTAGGTTGTATCTGGTAGGTAGGAGACGATCGCCTTGGTAGCAGGACTTGGATCCTGTCCGTTAATGAGGACACGTCCTTTATTTGGTTGAAGGAGACCATTGATCAGTTTGATCAAGGTTGTTTTTCCGGATCCGTTTGGTCCAAGGAGCCCGACAATCTTTCCGGCTGAGATCTCTAGTGAGATATTGTCAAGTGCCGCGGTTGCTCCATATGATTTTGTTACATTTTCAAGTGCTAGTAGTGTCATAGTCTTAAACTCCTTTAATATAGTCGCTTAATACATTTGGCAGTTCTTCTTTTTTGTAGCCAAATTGAAGCATGCAAGAGACGAATTGTTGCAGTTGCTCCTCGGAAAGTTGTTTGCGGGACTGAAGGATGAGGTCCAAATCCTCGGTGACAAAACGACCAGTTGTCCGCTTGCTGTATACAAATCCTTCACGTTCAAGGTCAGACAAGGCGCGCTGAATGGTATTAGGATTGACCCCAGCCTCGCTCGCCAAATCTCTCACGGTAGGGAGCTGTTGGTTGGGTTCCAGTTCATGGGAAACAATCTGTAATTTGATTTTTTCCATAATCTGTAAATAAATCGGTTTTGTATTATCAAATGACCAGGACATCATAGTCTCCTTTCTTTGTCTTTGTTGTTCTAATTAAATAATACAATAAAACAAAAAACTTGTCAAGTAAAAATAAGAATTGTTTTGGGAATTGCTCAAAAAATGGTATAATGAAAAGAAAACGACAAGGAGGGAAATGCATGCGTTGTCCAAAATGTGGGGCTACCAAGTCTAGTGTTGTTGATAGTCGACAAGCCGAAGAAGGAAATACCATCCGTCGAAGACGTGAGTGCGACGAGTGTCAGCATCGTTTTACAACCTATGAACGAGTAGAAGAAAGAACGCTGGTTGTTGTCAAAAAAGACGGTACGCGAGAACAATTTTCGAGAGATAAAATCTTTAATGGGATTATCCGCTCAGCCCAGAAGCGTCCTGTGTCAAGTGATGAAATCAACATGGTGGTCAATCGCATCGAGCAAAAACTCCGTAGTCGCAGTGAGAATGAGATCCAAAGTGAATATATTGGTTCTTTAGTCATGGAAGAATTGGCGGAGCTGGATGAGATTACCTATGTTCGTTTTGCCAGTGTTTATCGTAGCTTTAAGGATGTGAGTGAGTTGGAGAGTCTGCTCCAGCAAATCACCCAGTCCTCTAAGAAGAAAAAGGAAAAATAGATGAAACCAAATGACCGTTTTTCTTTTCTAAAGAATAATCGGGTGTCGCAAGATACCTCTTCTCTGGTGCAGTGCTACCTCCCGATTATCGGTCAGGAGGCGCTGAGCCTCTATCTATATGCCATTACCTTTTGGGATGGTGGACAAAAGGAACACCTCTTTTCCCACATCCTCAACCACTTAAACTTTGGCATGCCGACCTTGCTCCAATCCTTCAAAGTCTTATCTGCCTTAGATCTGTTGACCCTTTATCAAAGGGGAGAAACTTATGAATTACAGCTTCATTCTCCCCTCTCCAGTCAAGAATTTCTAAGCCATTCTGTCTATAGCAGATTATTAGAGAAAAAGATTGGGGATACAGCTGTTTCTGCTATGAAGCAGGCTCCAAGTGAGGGAGAAGCACTCTCTGTTTCTTTGAGTCAAGTCTTTCCAACCCTGACTGAAGAAGTGACACCAAGCGAGTCTAAAAGCAAGTTAAAAAATGATTTTGACTTGGAACATTTCCAGCAGCTGATGGCTCGAGATGGCTTGCGTTTTGAAGACGAGCAGGCGGATGTTTTGGAATTGTTTGCCATCGCAGATGAAAAAAAGTGGACCTGGTTTGAAACCTATCAATTAGCCAAGGCGACAGCTGTAGCTCAGGTTATTTCTGTCAAACGCATGCGTGAAAAGATAGCACAAAAACCAGCTACTTCTGACTTTAGCCCCAAAGAAATGACCATTATCAGGGAAGCCAAAAATAAAACTCCCCTACAATTTTTAGCGGAAATCAAGCAAACGCGTAAGGGGAACATCACCCAGAGTGAGCGAGAACTCCTTCACCAGATGGCGTCTTTAAGCTTGCTGGACGAAGTCATCAATATCGTCTTGCTTCTAACCTTTAACAAGGTTGATTCGGCTAATGTCAATGAAAAATATGCCATGAAGGTCGCAAATGACTATGCTTACCAAAAAATTCGGACAGCAGAAGAAGCTGTGCTTCGGATTCGAGAGCGTCAGCAAAGAGGGCAGGAAGACCAGAAATCGAAAACTAGCTCGACTAAGACCAATGTTCCCAAGTGGAGCAATCCAGAATACAAGAATCAAACCAGTGAGGAAACTCGTCTGGAACTAGAACGTAAAAAACAAGAAATGTTAGCCCGATTAGAAGAAGGAGGAGACTAGATGGAAAGTGTTGGTGACGTTATCAAACGTCAGACGAGTCGTTTTCAGTATCAGGACCTAGTCCAGCAGATCATGAAAGACCCAGATGTAGCGGCTTTTATCCAGAAAGAATCCCTCAGCCCAGAGGAGTTGAATCGTAGCATCTCCAAGTTCAACCAATATATCACAGAACGGGACAAGTTTCTTCGTGGGGATGCGGACTATATAGCGCGTGGCTACAAGCCCATCTTGGTTATGAATCACGGATATGCGGATGTGTCTTATGAAGAAACACCAGAACTAATCGCGGCAGAAAAAGAGGCTGCAATTAAGAATCGTCTTAAGTTGATCAATCTACCAGCCAGTCTCAAGAAAGCGAAATTGGCTCAGATTGACCTGGATGATCTAGGACGGTTGCCGATTTTTGAGAGACTCTATTCCTTTGTTGACCTTTACCCAAGCATTCGAAAAGGCCTCTATCTTTACGGAGATTTTGGTGTTGGTAAGAGTTTTATGATGGCAGCCTTAGCTCATGACCTATCTGAAAAACGTGGGGCCTCAACGACCATTCTCCATTATCCAAGTTTTGTCATTGATGTGAAAAATGCCATCGGTGAAGGATCTGTGAAGACCTTGGTGGATGACATCAAGTTAGCAGAGGTCCTGGTCTTGGATGATATTGGTGCAGAGCAGTCGACACCTTGGGTACGTGATGAGATTTTCCAAGTCATTCTTCAGTACCGCATGCAGGAAGATTTGCCAACCTTCTTTACTTCCAACTTTAATTTCCAAGATTTGGAAAAACATTTTGCCAAAGGAAAGAATGGAAATGACGAGACTTGGGAAGCTAGACGGGTCATGGAACGAATCCGTTATTTGGCTGAGGAGACAAGACTAGAAGGAGAAAATCGCCGATGACAGAAACCATTAAACTGATGAAAGCTCATACTTCAGTTCGTCGCTTTAAGGAGCAAGAAATTCCTCAGGCAGACTTGGAAGAGATTTTGACTGCTGGACAAATGGCGTCGTCTTGGAAAAATTTCCAATCCTACTCTGTGATTCTTGTGCGCAGTCAAGAGAAGAAAGATGCTCTTTATGAATTGGTTCCTCAGGAAGCCATTCGCCAATCAGCAGCCTTTTTGCTCTTTGTTGGTGACTTGAATCGAGCGGAAAAGGGAGCAAGCCTTCATACGGACAGTTTCCAACCTCAAGGAGTGGAAGGTCTCCTTATCACGTCTGTGGACGCTGCGCTTGCAGGGCAAAATACCTTGCTTGCAGCAGAGAGTCTGGGATATGGTGGTGTTATCATCGGTTTGGTCCGTTATAAGTCAGAAGAAGTGGCAGCGCTTTTTAACCTGCCTGACTATACCTACCCTGTTTTTGGGATTGCCCTTGGCGTGCCAAATCAACAACATGAGGTCAAACCAAGACTGCCTTTGAACCAAGTGGTATTTGAAGAAGAATACCAAGAACAGCCAGTAGCAGCGATTTTGGACTATGACATAGTTCAGGCAGACTATGCTGGTGCGCGTGCGACGACCTCTTGGAGTCAACGTTTGGCAGAGCAGTTTGGTCAAGCCGAACCTCGTTCAACTCGGAAGAATCTAGAACAGAAAAAGTTATTGTAGAAAGTGAGAAAACATGGCCTTACCAACTATTGCCATTGTGGGACGTCCCAATGTTGGGAAATCAACCCTATTTAATCGGATCGCTGGTGAGCGGATCTCAATCGTAGAAGATGTCGAGGGTGTGACACGTGACCGTATCTATGCAACGGGTGAGTGGCTCAACCGTTCTTTCAGTATGATTGATACGGGAGGGATTGACGATGTCGATGCTCCCTTCATGGAACAAATCAAGCATCAGGCGGAAATCGCTATGGAAGAAGCGGATGTCATCGTCTTTGTAGTTTCTGGGAAAGAAGGGATTACAGATGCGGACGAGTACGTAGCTCGCAAACTCTATAAAACCCATAAACCTGTTATCCTTGCCGTTAACAAGGTTGACAACCCAGAAATGCGAAATGATATCTTTGATTTCTATGCGCTAGGATTGGGTGAACCACTGCCAATTTCGTCTGTCCACGGTATCGGTACGGGTGATGTGCTGGATGCCATTGTGGAGAATCTACCACACGAAGTTGAAGAAGAAAATCCAGACGTGATTAAATTTAGCTTGATTGGCCGTCCTAACGTTGGAAAATCTAGCTTGATTAACGCTATTTTGGGAGAAGACCGCGTGATTGCTAGTCCAGTAGCTGGAACAACGCGTGATGCCATTGATACCCACTTTACAGATACGGATGGACAAGAGTTTACCATGATTGATACGGCGGGTATGCGTAAGTCTGGTAAAGTCTACGAAAATACGGAGAAATATTCTGTCATGCGTGCCATGCGTGCCATTGACCGTTCTGACGTGGTCTTGATGGTCCTCAATGCCGAAGAAGGTATCCGTGAGTACGACAAGCGTATCGCAGGTTTTGCCCATGAAGCCGGTAAAGGGATGATTATCGTGGTCAACAAGTGGGATACACTTGAAAAAGACAACTACACCATGAAAAAATGGGAAGAGGATATCCGTGAGCAGTTCCAATATCTGCCTTATGCACCGATTGTCTTTGTATCCGCTTTGACCAAGCAACGTCTCCATAAACTGCCTGAGATGATCAAGCAAATCAGCGAAAGCCAAAACACCCGTATTCCATCAGCTGTCTTGAACGATGTGATTATGGATGCCATTGCCATCAATCCAACACCGACAGACAAAGGAAAACGCCTCAAGATTTTCTACGCAACCCAAGTGGCAACCAAGCCACCAACCTTTGTCATCTTTGTAAACGAAGAAGAACTCATGCACTTCTCTTACCTGCGTTTCTTGGAAAATCAAATCCGCAAGGCCTTCGTCTTTGAAGGAACCCCGATTCACTTGATTGCGAGAAAACGCAAGTAAACCTTGCTTGTTTTTCTACAAAAATAAACTAAAAGAAGACTTCATAGTCTTCTTTTTTCTATACTAAAAGGGGAGAAAAGAACCTACCAAATTGGGGGAGAATCTGTCATCAAATTTCAATCATTTTCCTAGATTTTGTAATCTATTTGTAATGAAAATGCACTTTCTTTGTAAAAATCAAAATGCTATAATTCCTTAAATCAATTTTCCTTTATCAGGGAGGTTATTATGAAAAAAAGCAGATTATTTAAACATAGTTTGTTGGTTCGCTTGCTTGGGTTGCTGATGGTCTTTCTCTTCTTGTCAGCATTCACAGCACCTGAAAAACCAGAGTACGGGATCTATGACCCGGATCACTATCTGACTGATGATACAATCAGACTGATCCAAGGCTTGAATAAGGTAAATAGTCAAAAAGCAGAAAAATTCCAGATGGGCGTTTACGTTGTGAAAAGCCTAGATGGAGAAACAATCGAAACTGTAGCTAACGAAACAGCTAGAGCTTGGAAGATTGGCTACTCGGGAGACAACAACGGCGCCTTGATTGTGGTCGCTGTTGAGGATAGAAAATCACGGATTGAAACAAGCAATAATGTGGCAAGTAAGATCACAGACTATCAGACCAATAGATTTTTGAAAACAGCACGGCCTTACTTTCAAAAGGGAGACTACAGCAATGGAGTTCTTTCTATAGCAAACAATCTCAACTACATGTTTTATAGTGGATCGAGTACGACTGCTTCAAGTTCTAGAAGTAGTTACGACTATGCTACTAATTCTAGTCGTCTAAGAGAAATTGAAAAGTATACCGCTGGGAGTCAATCTTCGAAACGGCATCGAAAAAGTAGCTTCGATGACGGAGCCCTCGGATTTGGAATTCTGATTTACTTCATCGTCATGATTATAGGATTTCTATTTGGTGGTCGTGGTGGCGGTTCACGTGGAGATGATTCTGGCGGTGGCTGGTGGGGCGGTGACTCATCAGACTCAGGTTCCTCTTGGTCTGATTCGGGCTCCGACTCATCTGGAGGCTGGGACGGCGGTGGCTTTGATGGCGGTGGTTCGTCTGATGACTGGTGAGTGATCATATATTGCTCAAACCGATTTCTCCATACAGTAAGGTGACTCCTTTGCAACAGTTCACTCCTTAATTAAAAATAAAAACAAAGTTTGGGAAATTGATTTAAAATCTGAGTATTTTCTCAGAAAAGTTGATAAAAGAAAGTGTTAAGGTTTTGATATGAAACAAAATAAAGTAATTCTCTCAATAGTGGCTATTTTCTTTGGACTACTAGTTCTGGGAAGTTGTTCCGCAGTGACGACCTATAATGGTCTAGTTGGTGAACAGACTAAAGTGGAGCAGGCTCAGGCCGATGTCTCGACAGCCCTCCAACGTCGTTCGGACTTGATTGGTAACTTGGTGGAGTCCGTTAAAGGACAAATGAATCATGAAACCGAAGTCTTTACCAAGATTGCGGATGCTAGAGCTAAAATCGGTAGTAGCTCAGTAACTTCGGAAGAAAACCAAAAAGCTCAGGGAGAGTTGAGCTCTGCTCTTTCCCGCTTGATTTCCTTGACGGAGAATTATCCAGAACTCAAGAGCAATCAAAATGTTGAGCAACTAATGGTGGAACTTTCAGGAAGTGAAAATCGTATCTTTGTAGCACGCAAGGATTATAATAAAGTCGCAGCCGAGTACAATCAAAAGTTGAGAAGTTTTCCAACTGTGCTTTTTGCGAATATGATGAACTTTAAAGAAGCTGAAACCTTCAAGGAAACAGAAGAAGCCAAGACAGTTCCTAAGGTCGATTTTGGAACATCTTCATCAAGTCAATAAAGTGGATCAGCCTATGAATAAAGGAATTTCTCTAGCGTGACTAGTGATTTCCAACCGAACCTGGAAAGCTTTTTCCAGGTTTTTTTGGTATAATAAAAGGGAAGAGACAGTGACTGAAATGGAGGTTTGCTATGGAGAAAACAAAAGCCTTTCTTGAAGCGCACTACAAGAGATATATCTTTACGATTTGCCTTCTCTGGTTCCTCATGTTTTTCCTTCCTTGGGATTGGCATATAGGAGGAGTTTCAATTTATTATTTCGTTATGAAAAAACTCTTTGTGGTTTTTGGAGTTTTATCCATCCTATACTCCGTGCTGATTAAAAAAATCAGTCTCCTCATCTTTGGCATCATCTTTTGCTTGGCCTTCTGGATCAATCTCTTTTGGTATTTTGGGATATTGCCTATATTCTTGGGAAATTAAACATTAACAAATGAAGGACTAGACTAGCTTCTAGTCCTTTTTTCTTCCTTATTGAAATAGTTGGAGATATAAAAATAATTTTGTTGACGGGCTGTCTGTATGATATAATAAGTCCCGTAAAATGAAGATTAAGGGATTTGAAAAATGGCTAAAAAAGTAAAAGATTATTATGACTTGGCTTATGCTAGGGATTTGAGTCGACGGTTGCAAAAAGCATCCGTTGCCTTTGATGGACAAAAGTTTAGGCTCTTGCTAGAAAAAGACTTGGAAAATTTGGAGTTTAGCCAGCGTCAAGAACTCTTGGCTAAAAGTATCAAAGATTGCCTTCCCCTATCTTATGAGGACTCTCTCAAGGTTTTTGAGAAAATTTTGGGTCCTGAGTTAGAGCGTGGTTTAGGTATGTTCTCAGAAGGATATTGGCTTTGGCCGATCGGGAAATATATAGAGCTATATGGGGACAAGGAATTTGAATTGAGCGTGGCCTTTAGTAAGGAACTCACCAAGCGATTTACTGGAGAATTTTCCATGAGACCCTTGCTGGCTCGCTATCCTAAGGCTACAATGGCTTTGCTGTTAGAATGGAGTCGGGATGAAAATTTGCGCGTTCGCAGACTTGCCAGCGAATGTATGCGTATCCGTCTGCCTTGGGCTAAGAGACAAACCGTGGTATTGGATTATTTTGAGGATTTCACCACTATTTTGACCAATCTAAAAGATGATAGAGATAAGTCTATTCAAAAAAGTGTAGCCAATAATTTAAATGATTTGTACAAGGAAGATCCTGATAAGTTTGAAAAGATACTTCAAACTTGGCAAAAGGAGGAGCTAAGTCCAAGTTGTGCTTGGATCATCAAGCATGCATCTCGAACAAAAAACAAAAAGGTAGCCACAGAAGATTGATGCAAAAAAAGCTGAATTTTGGCTGGGCATTTCCGTTGTAAATTAAGGATTCTTTCTTGAAAAATAATGGTAAATATGCTAAAATTAAAAGAACATTCTAAAATATTCAGAATAAAAAGTAAGGAAAATCATGGCTAATATTTTAAAAACGATTATTGAAAATGATAAAGGAGAACTTCGTCGTCTGGAAAAGATGGCTGATAAGGTTCTTAACTATGAGAGCCAAATGGCTGCAATGTCAGACGAAGAACTAAAAGCGAAAACTGACGAATTTAAAGAACGATACAACAAGGGCGAATCACTTGATTCATTGCTATATGAGGCTTTTGCGGTAGTTCGTGAAGCTGCAAAACGTGTCCTTGGGCTTTTCCCTTATAAGGTTCAGGTCATGGGTGGGATTGTTCTTCACCATGGTGACGTTCCAGAGATGCGTACCGGTGAAGGGAAGACCTTGACAGCGACTATGCCAGTGTACCTCAATGCCCTTGCAGGTAAAGGGGTTCACGTAGTTACAGTCAACGAATACCTAACAGAACGTGACGCGACTGAAATGGGTGAATTGTACTCATGGCTCGGTCTGTCAGTAGGGATTAACTTGGCAGCTAAATCTCCAATGGAGAAAAAAGAGGCTTACCTTTGCGATATTACCTACTCAACCAACTCAGAGATTGGTTTCGACTACCTTCGTGACAACATGGTCGTTCGTGCAGAAAACATGGTACAACGTCCACTAAACTATGCCTTGGTTGATGAGGTTGACTCGATTTTGATCGACGAAGCCCGTACACCATTGATCGTTTCAGGTGCCAATGCAGTTGAAACAAGCCAACTCTACCATATGGCGGACCACTTCGTGAAATCTTTGGACAAGGACGACTATATCATTGACGTTCAGTCTAAGACGATCGGTTTGTCAGATTCTGGTATTGACAAGGCTGAAAGCTACTTCAAACTAGAAAATCTCTACGACATTGAAAATGTAGCTCTTACTCACTTTATTGACAATGCCCTCCGTGCCAACTATATCATGATTCTCGATATCGACTATGTGGTTAGCGAAGAGCAGGAAATCTTGATCGTCGACCAATTTACAGGTCGTACCATGGAAGGTCGTCGTTACTCTGATGGTTTGCACCAAGCGATTGAATCAAAAGAAGGTGTGCCAATCCAAGACGAGACCAAGACTTCAGCTTCTATCACCTACCAAAACCTCTTCCGTATGTATAAGAAATTGGCAGGTATGACAGGTACTGGTAAAACAGAAGAAGAAGAATTCCGCGAAATCTACAACATTCGTGTTATCCCAATCCCAACCAACCGTCCAATTCAACGTATCGACCACTCAGACCTTCTCTATGCAAGTCTTGATGCGAAATTTAAGGCTGTAGTTGAAGATGTAAAAGCTCGTTACCAAAAAGGTCAGCCGGTCTTGGTAGGTACAGTTGCCGTTGAAACGAGTGACTTCCTTTCTAAGAAATTGGTAGCAGCAGGTGTTCCTCACGAAGTCTTGAATGCGAAGAACCACTACAGAGAAGCGCAAATCATCATGAACGCTGGTCAACGTGGTGCCGTTACCATCGCAACCAACATGGCCGGTCGTGGTACCGACATCAAGCTTGGTGAAGGGGTTCGTGAACTTGGTGGACTTTGTGTTATCGGTACAGAACGTCACGAAAGTCGCCGTATTGATAATCAGCTTCGTGGACGTTCAGGACGTCAAGGAGACCCAGGTGAGTCACAATTCTACTTGTCTCTTGAAGATGATTTGATGAAACGTTTCGGTTCAGAACGTTTGAAAGGTGTCTTTGAACGTCTCAACATGTCTGACGAAGCCATCGAATCTCGCATGTTAACGCGTCAAGTTGAAGCAGCTCAAAAACGTGTCGAAGGAAACAACTACGACACTCGTAAACAAGTCCTTCAATACGATGATGTTATGCGTGAACAACGTGAGATCATCTATGCGCAACGCTATGATGTCATTACTGCAGATCGTGACTTGGCACCAGAAATCCATGCTATGATTCGTCGTACCATTGGACGTATCGTGGATGCACATGCTCGTTCGAAAGAAGATGAAAAATTGGAAGCAATCTTGAACTTTGCTAAGTATAACTTGCTTCCAGAAGATTCAATTAGCCGTTCAGACCTTGCAGGTTTGTCAGACCAAGCTATCAAAGATGAACTATTCCAACGTGCCTTGAAAGTCTATGACAGCCAAGTTGCTAAGCTTCGTGACGAAGATGCAGTGAAAGAATTCCAAAAAGTCTTGATTCTACGTGTTGTAGACAACAAGTGGACAGACCATATCGATGCTCTTGATCAGTTGCGAAATGCTGTTGGTCTTCGTGGATATGCCCAAAACAACCCTGTTGTAGAATATCAAGCAGAAGGTTTCCGCATGTTTAACGACATGATTGGATCGATTGAATTCGATGTGACCCGCTTGATGATGAAAGCACAAATCCATGAACAAGAACGTCCGCAAACTGAACACAATATCAGTACAACTGCGACTCGTAATATCGCAGCGCAGCAGGCAAGCCTTCCAGAAGATTTGGACTTGAGCCAAATCGGACGAAACGACCAATGCCCATGTGGATCAGGTAAGAAATTCAAGAACTGTCATGGTAAGAGACAATAATATGAAATAAGATACAGGCGGATACCTGGTAAAAATCATTTTTTGCTTGGTGTCCGTTTGCTTTATAAGGAGATGAATCATGGTATTTAAAGCTAAAAGTCCTAAAATTAACATTGAAGAAGTTCGCGCCTTGTCTAAATTAGAGGGAGCGGCTCTTGCGAGAAAAAATCAACGTGATCAGGAATTGGAAGCCATCATTCGTGGGGAAGACCAGCGTATTCTCTTGGTGATTGGACCATGTTCATCTGATAATGAAGAGGCGGTTCTCGAGTATGCCAAGCGTCTATCTGCTTTGCAAGAAGAGGTCAAAGACCGTATTTTTATGGTCATGCGTGTCTATACAGCTAAACCTCGTACCAATGGAGATGGCTATAAGGGCTTGATTCATCAACCAAATGCGACAGAAGCTCCTAGCTTGATCAATGGAATCAAGGCTGTTCGTCAACTACACTACCGTGTGATTACCGAGACAGGAATGACAACAGCTGATGAGATGCTTTATCCTGAAAATCTTCCGCTGGTAGATGATTTGATTTCTTATATGGCTGTTGGAGCACGTTCTGTAGAGGATCAACAGCACCGTTTTGTAGCGAGTGGAGCAGACTTTTCAACAGGATTTAAAAATCCAACATCTGGCAATCTCAATGTTATGTTTAACGGGATTTACGCAGCGCAAAATAAACAGAGTTTTCTCTTTCTCGGTAAAGAGGTGGAAACAACAGGGAATCCATTGTCCCACGCCATTCTTCGCGGTGCCTTGAATGAATACGGGAAAAATATTCCCAACTACTACTATGACAATTTGATGGATACCATTGCCCAGTATGAAAAGATGGGCTTGGAAAATCCCTTTATCATCATCGATACCAATCATGACAATTCAGGCAAGCAGTACATGGATCAAATCCGTATCGTTCGCCAGACCTTGATCAACCGTGACTGGAATGAGAAAATCAAAAAATACGTTCGTGGTTTTATGATTGAATCCTATCTGGAAGATGGACGTCAAAATGAACCTGAAGTTTTTGGCAAGTCTATCACGGATCCTTGTCTAGGATGGGACAACACAGAAGCACTTGTTCGCGAAATTTACCAAACGCTAGGAGAGTAAGATGGCATTTATCGAAAAAGGTCAAGAAATAGATATTGAAGCAATCAAGGCTGCGACCCAGCTGTCACCTGAAGCCTTGCGTTATAAGGGAGCGCGAGATCGAGAGTTGGCAGCTATTATCTCAGGTGAAGATGACCGAATCCTTTTGGTGATGGGGCCTTGCTCTTCTGACAATGAAGAGGCTGTTTTGGAATATGCTCGTCGTTTAGCTGACTTGCAGAAAAAAGTTGCGGATAAAATTTTTATCGTCATGCGTGTCTATACAGCTAAACCTCGTACCAACGGAGATGGCTATAAGGGTATGATTCATCAGCCAAATGCTAGTGAGGCGCCTAGTCTCATCAATGGTTTGCAGGCAGTTCGTCAGCTCCATTACCGTGTGATTACCGAAACGGGCTTGACGACAGCTGATGAGATGCTCTATCCGTCAAATCTCGTTTTGGTTGATGATCTAGTCAGCTACCATGCTGTAGGAGCTCGTTCAGTAGAAGACCAGGAACACCGCTTTGTGGCGTCTGGGATTGATGCTCCAGTTGGGATGAAAAATCCGACATCTGGGAACCTTGGAGTTATGTTTAATGCTATCTATGCAGCTCAAAACAAGCAAACCTTCCTTTACCATGGTCAAGAGGTGGAGACTTCAGGAAATCCCTTGGCCCACGTTATCCTTCGTGGCGCCATGAATGAATATGGCAAAAATGAACCCAACTTCTACTATGAAACCCTCTTAAATGCCATCAATCGTTATGAGACCATGGAACTTGAAAATCCCTTCATTATCATCGATACCAATCATGACAATTCAGGCAAGCAGTATATGGAACAAATTCGCATTGTTCGTCAAACCTTGCTGAACCGTGACTGGAATGAAAAGATTAAAAAGACGGTTCGAGGCTTTATGATCGAATCTTACCTAGCAGATGGTCGCCAAAATCAACCAGAGGTCTTTGGTTGCTCTATAACTGACCCTTGTCTAGGTTGGGAAAATACAGTAGCTTTGGTAGAAGAAATTTATACTACCTTAACAAAATAAGTGAAAAGGATGGAGTTGGGGGAATCTCAGCTCCTTTTATGAGTATGATAGTTGGACACGGAATTGACATCGAAGAATTGGCTTCGATAGAAAACGCAGTTACACGACGTGAGGGCTTTGCTAAGCGCGTGCTGACCCCTAAAGAAATGGAGCGTTTTGCCAGTCTCAAAGGGCGTAGACAGATCGAATACTTGGCAGGTCGCTGGTCGGCTAAGGAGGCCTTTTCCAAGGCTATGGGAACTGGTATTGGCAAACTGACCTTTCAGGATTTGGAAGTTTTGAACAATGAACGAGGGGCTCCTTATTTTAGTCAGTCGCCATTTTCAGGAAAGATTTGGCTGTCAATCAGCCATACAGATCAGTTTGTGACAGCCAGTGTCATTTTGGAGGAAAATCATGAAAGCTAGTCCACATAGACCAACCAAGGCTCTGATTCATCTGGGAGCTATTCGACAAAATATTCAGCAAATGGGGGCTCATATCCCTGAAGGAACGCTCAAGTGGGCAGTGGTCAAGGCCAATGCCTATGGTCATGGGGCTGTTGCCGTTGCGATGGCGATTCAGGACGATGTTGATGGATTTTGTGTTTCCAATATTGATGAAGCCATCGAACTTCGTCAGGCTGGACTCAGCAAGAAAATTCTCATCTTAGGAGTTTCTGAGCTAGAAGCTGTTTCTCTTGCTAAAGAATACGACATCACCTTGACAGTGGCTGGGCTGGAGTGGATTCAAGCGCTCTTAGCTAGGGAGACAGATTTATCTGGCTTAACAGTTCACCTCAAGATTGACTCAGGGATGGGACGGATTGGTTTTCGAGATTCCAGTGAGGCAGAGCAGGCTCAAGCCTTGCTCCAACAACACGGCGCTCGTGTTGAGGGGATTTTTACCCACTTTGCTACTGCAGATGAAGAATCAGATGACTATTTTAATGCCCAGTTAGAATGCTTTAAAACTATTTTGGCAAGTATGAAGGAAGTTCCAGAGCTGGTTCATGCCAGCAACTCAGCAACGACCCTCTGGCATGCTGAGACTATTTTCAATGCAGTCCGTATGGGAGATGCCATGTATGGTCTCAATCCTAGTGGAGAGGTCTTGGACTTACCCTATGATTTGACACCAGCCTTGAGTTTGGAGTCTGCCCTTGTTCATGTCAAGACAGTTCCAGCTGGAGCTTGCATGGGCTATGGAGCAACCTATCAGGCGGATAGTGAGCAAGTCATTGCGACCGTGCCAATCGGCTATGCGGATGGTTGGACACGAGATATGCAAAATTTCACTGTCTTGGTAGATGGCCAAGCTTGCCCAATCGTCGGACGAGTATCTATGGACCAAATCACCATTCGTCTGCCTAAGATTTATCCGCTAGGAACAAAAGTAACCTTGATCGGCACAAACGGTGGCAAGGAAATCACAGCTACTCAGGTAGCGACCTATCGTGGAACTATTAACTATGAGGTGGTTTGCCTCCTCAGCGACCGCATTCCGAGAGAATATTATTAAAATGAAAGGAGTGGAGCATGAATCTACACCAACCCTTGCATGTCTTACCTGGTGTGGGACCAAAGTCAGCCGAGAAATACGCCAAATTAGGAATTGAAAACTTGCAAGACCTCTTGCTCTACTTTCCTTTCCGTTATGAAGATTTCAAGACCAAGCAGGTGCTGGAGCTGGAAGATGGCGAAAAGGCTGTTCTATCTGGTCAGGTAGTGACTCCAGCTAGTGTTCAGTATTATGGTTTCAAGCGCAATCGCCTGCGTTTTAGCCTCAAGCAGGGAGAAGTCGTTTTTGCGGTGAATTTTTTTAACCAACCCTATCTGGCTGATAAGATAGAATTGGGAGCAACTCTTGCTGTCTTTGGGAAATGGGACCGTGCCAAGGCCAGTTTGACTGGGATGAAGGTTCTAGCTCAAGTGGAAGATGACCTCCAGCCGGTCTATCGTCTGGCTCAGGGAATCAGTCAGGCCAGTCTGGTTAAGGTCATTAAGACAGCCTTTGATCAGGGGTTGGACCTCTTGATAGAGGAAAATCTTCCCCAGTCTTTGCTGGATAAATACAAACTCATGTCCCGTTGCCAGGCTGTTCGCGCTATGCATTTTCCTAAGGATTTGGCAGAATACAAGCAGGCCCTTCGCCGGATCAAGTTTGAGGAACTCTTTTACTTCCAAATGCAATTGCAGACGCTCAAGTCTGAAAATAGAGTTCAGGGAAGCGGTCTGGTTCTGAATTGGTCCCAGGAAAAAGTGACAGCCGTTAAAGAAAATCTGCCTTTCGCCCTGACCCAAGCTCAGGAAAAGAGTCTGCAGGAGATTTTGACCGACATGAAGTCCGACCATCACATGAATCGTCTTCTGCAAGGAGATGTAGGGAGCGGAAAGACGGTGGTTGCTGGCTTGGCTATGTTTGCTGCAGTGACGGCTGGCTATCAGGCAGCTCTCATGGTACCGACAGAAATCCTAGCAGAGCAACACTTTGAGAGTTTACAGAACCTTTTTCCAGACTTGAAACTCGCTCTCTTGACAGGATCCTTAAAAGCTGCAGAAAAAAGAGAAGTCTTGGAGACCATAGCAAAGGGTGAGGCCGATTTGATTATCGGAACCCACGCTCTGATACAAGATGGGGTGGATTATGCTCGGCTAGGCTTGATTATCATCGATGAGCAGCACCGTTTTGGTGTGGGTCAAAGGCGGATTTTACGGGAAAAAGGGGACAACCCTGACGTTCTCATGATGACGGCGACACCCATTCCACGAACCTTGGCTATCACAGCCTTTGGAGATATGGATGTTTCTATTATTGACCAGATGCCAGCAGGGCGGAAGCCTATTGTGACGCGTTGGATTAAGCATGAGCAGTTGCCTCAGGTCTTGACTTGGTTAGAGGGAGAAATTCAAAAAGGTTCTCAAGCCTATGTCATCTCTCCCTTGATTGAAGAATCTGAAGCTCTGGACTTGAAAAACGCCATTGCCTTATCAGAAGAGTTGACAGCTCATTTTGCAGGTAAGGCCGAAGTGGCTCTTCTACATGGTAAGATGAAGAGTGACGAAAAAGACCAGATCATGCAAGAGTTCAAAGAGCGAAAAACGGATATTCTGGTTTCGACGACGGTTATCGAGGTCGGGGTTAATGTTCCCAATGCGACCGTCATGATTATCATGGATGCCGATCGGTTCGGTCTCAGTCAGCTTCACCAGCTCAGAGGTCGTGTCGGTCGGGGTGACAAGCAGTCCTACGCTGTTCTTGTAGCTAATCCCAAGACTGACTCTGGGAAGGACCGCATGCGCATCATGACAGAAACGACGAATGGATTTGTCCTTGCGGAGGAGGATTTGAAAATGCGTGGTTCGGGTGAGATTTTTGGAACCAGACAGTCAGGCCTACCAGAGTTCCAAGTGGCTGATATTATCGAAGATTTTCCAATTTTAGAAGAAGCCAGGAAGGTTGCCAGCTACATTAGTTCAATAGAAGGATGGCGAGATGATCCGGAGTGGCGCATGATTGCTCTCCACCTAGAAAAGAGAGAACATCTGGATTAAGCCTTTTCTAAGAAATCTATAAGCTAGCTTTTAGGTTTGGATCTTATACTAGAGTCATCAAAAAGAAACGAGGACTCTCACATGACTATTAAAGTAACCTACCAAAAGAAATTCCAAACCTTCAAACTAGAGAAAGGAGCTAGCACCTATTGATAAATAGAGAGCGGAAACGCTCTTTTTATTTTTAAAACTACTTTCAGATGCTCTGTTTGAAGTTAGAGAATCTAAAATCACTTTCTATTTAGCATTCTTTCTTGCATTGCTTTCCTAGATATGCTAGAGTTATGATAGCGATCACAAAACAAAAGGAGCATGATATGAAAAATCCAGCTTTATTAGAAGAAATCAAGACTTATAGAGGACGGGATGAGATTCCAGAAGACTTTGATACTTTTTGGGATGAAGAAGTCAAAAAAGTTTCATCTCTTCCAGCCTACCAGTTGGAGGAAAGAGATTTCCATATTCCCCAAGTCAAGTGCTATGAGCTCACTTTTGAAGGAACCAATGAAGGCAAGGTTTATGTACGTGTCGTCCTTCCAAAGAGTGATGAGAAAGTTCCGCTAATCTTCCATTTCCATGGGTACATGGGACGTGGCTGGGACTGGACTGACATGCTGGCCTTCACCGTGGCTGGTTACGGGGTTGTTTCTATGGACGTTCGAGGCCAGTCGGGCTATTCGCAAGACGGCTTGCGCTCTCCACTAGGAAATACGGTGAAGGGACATATCATCCGTGGTGCTGTGGAAGGTCGGGAACATCTCTTTTATAAGGATGTCTATCTGGATATTTACCAGTTGATCGAAATTGTTGCTAGTCTGCCACAGGTAGATGAGGAAAGACTTTCTAGCTATGGTGCCTCACAAGGAGGAGCTTTAGCTCTGGTTGCAGCAGCGCTCAATCCTCGGATTCAGCGAACAGTTGCCATCTATCCCTTCTTGTCCGACTTTAGACGAGTGCTTGAGATTGGCAATACCAGTGAAGCCTATGACGAACTTTTCCGTTATTTCAAGTTCCACGATCCCTTCCATGAAACAGAGGAGGAAATCATGGCGACTCTTGCCTATATCGATGTGAAGAATCTTGCCCATCGTATCAAAGGAGAGGTCAAGATGATTACGGGCTTGGATGACGATGTTTGCTATCCTATTACCCAGTTTGCGATTTACAACCGTCTGACCTGCGATAAGACCTATCGCATCATGCCTGAGTATGCCCATGAAGCCATGAATGTTTTTGTCAATGACCAAGTCTACAACTGGCTCTGTGGCAGTGAGATTCCTTTTAAGTATGTAAAATAATGAATGAGAGAGCCCAGGAGCTCTCTTTTTTATGTCCAAAACCTGAAAGTACTTTTAGAAAATTTAAAATATTAAAATGTTCTTAAAAGTAAAATCTATTCTGCAGGAACACAGATATAAATATAAGACTTTATTGTATAATAAAGGAAAAGTCACTTATGAAAGGAGGAAAAAGGCTGCTGGGCGCTTAAAGAATGGCTCAGCAGAAAATGGGAGAGGATTGGGAGCTCTCATTGAGTTGGTTACTTTCTTGTAAAACTTGTCTCTTGAAGAGACAATAAAAATTTTTAAAGAAAAAAGAAAGCGCTTTATTTTTATGAAAAATGAAAGGACAAACATGAATTACAAATCTTTACATCGGAAACAGCGATACGGAATTCGAAAATTTGCAGTTGGTGCGGCATCGGTAGTGATTGGTACAGTAGTATTTGGAGCAAATCCAGTCTTAGCTCAAGAGCAAGCCAATGCAGCAGGGGCCAATACAGAAACTGTCGAATCTGGTCAAGGATTATCAGAATTGCCAAAAGGAGTGTCCTCGGGAGATCTTGCTCATTTGGATAAAGATTTGGCTGGCAAATTGGCAGCAGCTCAAGACAATGGCGTTGAGGTAGACCAAGATCATTTGAAAAAAAATGAGAGTGTAGAATCAGAAACCCCATCCTCTACGGAAACCCCTGCAGAAGAAGCAAATAAGGAAGAGGAATCAGAGGATCAGGGAGCGATTCCTCGTGACTATTACTCAAGAGATTTAAAAAATGCTAATCCTGTCCTTGAAAAAGAAGATGTTGAAACCAATGCAACAAATGGTCAGAGAGTCGATTTATCAAATGAACTAGATAAACTAAAGCAACTAAAAAATGCTACAGTTCACATGGAGTTCAAACCGGATGCATCAGCTCCACGCTTTTACAATCTCTTCTCTGTATCCAGTGACACCAAGGAAAATGAGTACTTTACTATGTCGGTCCTTGATAATACAGCTCTTATTGAAGGGCGTGGCGCTAACGGGGAGCAGTTCTATGATAAGTATACAGATGCTCCTTTGAAAGTTCGCCCTGGACAATGGAATTCCGTGACCTTTACTGTCGAACAACCGACAACAGAGTTACCTCATGGTCGAGTTCGTCTCTATGTGAACGGTGTCTTATCTCGAACAAGTCTCAAATCTGGTAACTTTATTAAAGATATGCCAGATGTTAATCAAGCTCAACTTGGAGCAACCAAACGGGGCAATAAAACAGTTTGGGCATCAAACCTACAAGTTCGAAACCTAACTGTTTATGATCGTGCTTTAAGCCCAGATGAAGTTCAAACACGGAGTCAATTATTTGAAAGAGGTGAATTGGAACAGAAACTTCCTGAGGGAGCAAAAGTCACTGAGAAAGAAGACGTCTTTGAAGGTGGTAGGAACAATCAATCAAATAAAGATGGTATCAAGAGCTATCGTATCCCAGCTCTTCTCAAGACAGATAAAGGAACGCTGATTGCTGGAACGGATGAAAGACGTTTGCACCATTCTGACTGGGGAGATATTGGGATGGTTGTTCGTCGCAGCTCAGATAATGGAAAAACATGGGGAGACCGAATCGTAATCTCAAATCCTCGTGACAATGAGCACGCTAAACATGCAGATTGGCCATCTCCAGTTAATATTGATATGGCCTTGGTACAAGACCCTGAAACAAAGAGAATTTTTGCAATTTATGACATGTTCCTTGAAAGTAAGGCAGTATTTTCTCTGCCAGGGCAAGCTCCGAAAGCTTATGAACAAGTGGGAGATAAAGTTTATCAAGTTTTATATAAGCAAGGAGAATCAGGTCGCTATACGATTCGAGAAAACGGAGAGGTTTTCGATCCTCAAAATAGAAAGACAGATTATCGTGTTGTCGTTGACCCTAAAAAACCAGCCTATAGCGATAAGGGAGATTTGTATAAAGGGAACGAACTAATCGGGAATATTTATTTTGAGTATAGTGAGAAGAATATTTTTAGAGTTTCCAATACCAACTACCTATGGATGTCCTACAGTGATGACGATGGGAAGACTTGGTCTGCACCAAAAGATATTACTCATGGGATTCGGAAAGATTGGATGCACTTCCTAGGAACTGGACCTGGTACTGGGATTGCCTTACGTACAGGACCTCATAAGGGAAGACTGGTGATTCCAGTTTATACAACAAACAACGTTTCCTACCTAAATGGTTCACAATCATCTCGTGTAATTTATTCAGATGATCATGGTGAAACATGGCAAGCAGGGGAAGCAGTTAATGATAACCGCCCAGTAGGCAACCAAACCATTCATTCTTCAACTATGAATAATCCAGGTGCCCAAAATACGGAGTCGACTGTTGTTCAGTTGAATAATGGGGATCTCAAGCTCTTTATGCGTGGGTTGACTGGTGATCTTCAGGTTGCGACCAGTCATGATGGGGGAGCAACGTGGGATAAGGAAATCAAACGATATCATCAAGTAAAAGACGTTTATGTTCAAATGTCCGCTATTCACACCATGCATGAAGGAAAGGAATACATTCTACTCAGCAATGCTGGTGGCCCTGGACGAAACAATGGTTTAGTTCACCTGGCTCGTGTTGAGGCGAATGGTGAGTTGACGTGGCTAAAACACAATCCTATACAAAGTGGTAAGTTTGCGTACAACTCACTCCAAGAACTCGGAAATGGCGAATATGGTTTGCTTTATGAGCATGCGGATGGCAATCAAAACGATTATACTTTATCCTATAAGAAATTCAACTGGGATTTCTTGACCAAGGAAAGAATTTCTCCTAAAGAAGCAAAAGTGAAATATGCTATCCAAAAATGGCCAGGTATTATTGCCATGGAGTTCGATTCGGAAGTATTGGTCAACAAGGCTCCGACCCTTCAATTGGCAAATGGCAAGACAGCAACCTTTATGACCCAGTACGATACAAAAACTCTTTTATTCACAATAGACCCAGAGGATATGGGGCAAAGGATTACAGGTCTAGCTGAGGGTGCAATTGAAAGCATGCATAATTTACCAGTTTCTTTAGCTGGCTCTAAACTAAGCGATGGTATTAATGGCAGTGAAGCTGCTATCCATGAGGTGCCGGAGTACACAGGTGGTGTCAATGCTGAGGAAGCAGCGGTTCATGAAGTTCCGGAGTTTACAGGTCCAATGGCAACAGTGGGTGAAGAAGCAACACCAACGGTTGAAAAACCTGAATTCACAGGAGGTGTTAATGCTGAGGAAGCCCCAGTGGCAGAGATACCAGAGTACACTGGTCCATTATCAACAGTAGGCGAAGAAGCAGTGCCAACGGTTGAAAAGCCTGAATTTACAGGTGGGGTCAACGCTGTTGAGGCAGCAGTTCATGAACTTCCAGAGTTCAAGGGAGGAGTCAATGCGGTTCTAGCAGCCTCAAACGAGCTTCCAGAATATACCGGAGGTGCTAACTTTGTCTTGGCAGCTTCAAATGACCTGCCAGAGTATAAGGGTGGTGTCAATGGTGCTGAGGCAGCAGTCCATGAACTTCCAGAGTATAAGGGAGAAACCAAACCAGTCTTAGCTGCTGCAAATGACAAACTATCTCTAGGCCAAGATGTGACCTATCAAGCTCCAGCAGTTAAACAAGATGAACTTCCAAATACTGGAAGCAAGGAAACAAGCTCACTGCTTTCCCTTGGCCTTGCGGGCGTCCTCTTATCACTCTTTGCATTTGGCAAGAAGAGAAAAGAATAGTAAGCAAAAGTATTTGAATAAGTCTCAGAAGAGGTAGCAGGTTTTTCAGCCTGCTATCTTTTTTGATAACATTCAGGTTTATTAGAAATCATAAGAAGTCTGAAACTACTTTCAGGATAGTCTGTTCTATAAAATAGTTTTGAAACTGAAATCTATTCTATCACAATCTATTGAAAGCGCTTAACAAATGATATATAATAAGCCCATAAGAACAAGAAAGGGAGGAAAGAGGATGCCACAGATCAGCAAAGAAGCCTTGATTGAACAAATCAAAGATGGAATCATTGTCTCTTGCCAGGCACTTCCTCACGAACCGCTTTATACAGAAGCGGGAGGAGTCATTCCCTTGCTAGTCAAAGCGGCTGAGCAAGGTGGAGCAGTCGGTATCCGAGCAAACAGTGTTCGCGATATCAAGGAGATTAAGGAGGTTACGAAACTCCCGATTATCGGGATTATCAAACGTGACTATCCGCCACAGGAGCCTTTCATTACAGCTACGATGAGAGAAGTTGATGAGTTGGCTGAACTAGACATTGAGGTCATTGCTCTGGATTGCACCAAACGTGAACGTTACGACGGTTTGGAAATTCAAGACTTTATCCGACAAGTCAAAGAAAAATATCCGCATCAACTCTTAATGGCTGATACTAGCACTTTTAAAGAAGGAATAGCAGCAGTCGAAGCAGGGATTGATTTTGTTGGAACAACCCTATCAGGTTACACCTCTTATAGTCCTAAGGTAGATGGTCCAGACTTTGAACTGATCAAAAAACTCTGCGGTGCCGGCGTGGATGTCATCGCTGAAGGGAAGATTCATACACCAGAACAAGCCAAACAAATCCTTGAATATGGGGTGCGAGGCATTGTTGTTGGTGGAGCGATCACTAGACCAAAAGAGATTACGGAACGCTTTGTTGCCGGTCTTAAATAACACAATCTCAAAAAAGAGGAGAGTGGTCGATGCGTCGAACAAAATGAAAACGTATACAAATATAAAGAACTCATTATCCAATATGGATACGCTTATCAATTAGGAGAATACAAATGAAATTTAGAAAACTAGCTTGTACAGTACTTGCGGGTGCTGCGATTCTTGGCCTTGCGGCTTGTGGTAATTCTGGTGGAAGTAAAGATGCTGGAAGTTCTAGTAGCGATAGTGGAAAAACAGAAATCACTTGGTGGGCATTCCCAGTCTTCACACAAGAAAAAACTGGTGACGGTGTTGGAACTTATGAAAAATCAATCATCGAAGCTTTCGAAAAAGCAAATCCAGATGTAAAAGTGAAATTGGAAACCATCGACTTCAAGTCAGGTCCTGAAAAGATCACAACAGCCATCGAAGCAGGAACAGCGCCAGACGTACTCTTTGACGCACCAGGACGTATCATCCAATACGGTAAAAACGGTAAATTGGCTGAGTTGAACGACCTCTTCACAGACGAATTCGTCAAAGATGTCAACAACGAAAACATCGTACAAGCAAGTAAGGCTGGAGACAAAGCTTACATGTATCCAATCAGTTCAGCTCCATTCTACATGGCTATGAACAAGAAAATGTTGGAAGATGCAGGAGTTGCAAACCTTGTAAAAGAAGGTTGGACAACTGATGACTTTGAAAAAGTTTTGAAAGCGCTTAAAGATAAAGGATATACACCAGGTTCATTGTTCAGTTCTGGTCAAGGGGGAGACCAAGGAACACGTGCCTTCATCGCAAACCTTTATGGCGGTTCTGTAACAGACAAAGACGTAACCAAATATACAACTGACGATCCTAAATTCGTCAAAGGTCTTGAAAAAGCTGCTAGCTGGATCAAAGATGGTTTGTTGAACAATGGTTCACAATTTGACGGTGGGGCAGACATCCAAAACTTTGCGAACGGTCAAACTTCATACACAATCCTTTGGGCACCAGCTCAAAACGGTATCCAAGCGAAACTCTTGGAAGCAAGTAAGGTAGACGTGGTAGAAGTACCATTCCCATCAGACTCTGGTAAACCATCTCTTGAATACCTTGTAAACGGATTTGCAGTATTTAACAACAAAGACGATAAGAAAATCGCAGCTGCTAAGAAATTCGTTCAATTCATCGCAGATGACAAAGAATGGGGTCCTAAAGACGTAGTTCGTACAGGTGCCTTCCCAGTTCGTACTTCATTTGGCAAACTTTATGAAGACAAACGTATGGAAACAATCAGTGGCTGGACTAAATACTACTCACCATACTACAACACTATCGATGGATTTGCTGAAATGAGAACACTTTGGTTCCCAATGTTGCAATCTGTATCAAATGGTGACGAAAAACCAGCGGATGCTTTGAAAGCCTTTACTGAAAAAGCTAACGAAACAATCAAAAAAGCTACAAAACAATAAGCACTAAGTCAGATTGATTCCCCCCTTTTCCCTGTGCACTATGGTGTAAGAAAAGGGGGACTTTTGTTTGAAATGGTAGGAACTGTCACGAAGTTAAAATGAAGTTCTTACATAAGCGAATCTTAAAAAATTTCATTTTGGTTTTAAAACAGTTCAAGAAAATCAAAAACTATTCTATTTGAAAGAGAGGTGCCGACTGTGAAAGTCAATAAAATTCGTATGCGGGAAACAGTGATTTCCTACGCTTTCCTAGCACCAGTGTTATTCTTCTTTGTCATCTTTGTCTTGGCTCCTATGATTATGGGATTCATTACAAGTTTCTTTAACTACTCCATGACTAAATTTGAGTTTGTGGGCTTGGACAACTACATTCGCATGTTTAAAGACCCTGTCTTTGTGAAGTCTTTGATCAATACCGTTATCCTGGTTATTGGATCTGTTCCGATTGTGGTTCTCTTCTCGCTCTTTGTAGCATCTCAAACCTATCATCAAAATGCCATTGCCCGTTCTTTCTATCGTTTCGTCTTCTTCCTTCCTGTAGTTACAGGTAGTGTTGCTGTAACGGTTGTATGGAAATGGATCTATGACCCCCTATCAGGGATTCTAAACTTTGTCCTTAAGTCAAGCCACATCATCAGCCAAAACATTTCTTGGCTGGGTGACAAAAACTGGGCCTTGCTAGCGATTATGATTATCCTTTTGACAACATCTGTTGGTCAACCGATTATCCTTTATATCGCTGCCATGGGGAATATTGACAACTCACTTGTTGAAGCAGCGCGTGTAGACGGTGCGACTGAGTTTCAAGTCTTCTGGAAGATCAAATGGCCTAGCCTTCTTCCAACAACTCTTTACATCGCGATCATTACAACCATCAACTCATTCCAGTGTTTCGCCTTGATTCAGCTCTTGACTTCTGGTGGTCCAAACTACTCAACAAGTACCTTGATGTACTATCTTTACGAAAAAGCCTTCCAATTGACAGAATACGGCTATGCAAATACCATCGGTGTCTTCTTAGCAGTGATGATTGCCATTGTCAGCTTTGCTCAATTCAAGATCCTCGGAAACGACGTAGAATACTAAAGAAAGGAGACAGTTATGCAACCTACACAAAAGAAACCCTTAACAGCTTTCACTGTTATTTCAACGATTATCTTGCTCTTGTTGACAGTACTGTTCATCTTTCCATTCTACTGGATCTTGACAGGGGCCTTCAAATCACAGCCTGATACCATTATGATTCCGCCACAGTGGTTCCCTAAAATGCCAACCATGGAGAACTTCCAACAACTCATGGTGCAAAACCCTGCTATGCAGTGGATGTGGAACTCTGTATTTATCTCACTAGTAACTATGTTCCTAGTCTGTGCAACCTCTTCTCTAGCAGGTTATGTCTTGGCTAAGAAACGTTTCTACGGTCAACGCATCCTCTTTGCAGTCTTTATCGCTGCCATGGCTCTTCCAAAACAAGTTGTCCTTGTACCATTGGTACGTATCGTCAACTTCATGGGAATTCACGATACGCTTTGGGCAGTTATCCTGCCTTTGATTGGATGGCCATTCGGGGTCTTCCTCATGAAACAGTTCAGTGAAAATATTCCAACAGAATTGCTTGAATCAGCTAAAATCGACGGTTGTGGTGAAATTCGTACTTTCTGGAGCGTAGCCTTCCCTATTGTGAAGCCAGGATTTGCAGCCCTTGCAATCTTTACCTTCATCAATACTTGGAACGACTACTTTATGCAGTTGGTTATGTTGACTTCACGTCAAAACTTGACCATCTCACTCGGGGTTGCGACCATGCAGGCCGAAATGGCAACCAACTATGGTTTGATCATGGCAGGTGCAGCTCTTGCAGCAGTGCCAATCGTAACCGTCTTCCTTGTCTTCCAAAAATCCTTCACTCAAGGGATTACTATGGGAGCGGTTAAAGGTTAAGACCTTGCGAAAATCGAGTTTAAACGACGTTAGCGTTACCTTGCCATACTTAAGTATTGCCTGCGGTTAGCTTCCTAGTTTGTTCTTCGATTTTCGTTGAGTATAAGAGAATACAGAGTTATAAGTGTCTACAAAATGGAGAGTATACAGTTACTTCGTGAAGTTTTGTCAGACACTTATAAACTTAATTTACGATTTTAGTTAACTATCAGAAACGAAGGAAATAGTATGATTTTTGACGATTTAAAAAATGTCACCTTTTACAAAGGGATTCATCCCAATCTAGATAAGGCTATCGACTATCTCTATCAGCACCGTAAGGATTCTTTCGAACTCGGTAAGTATGAGATTGACGGGGACAAGGTCTTTCTAGTTGTTCAGGAAAATGTCCTCAATCAAGCTAAAAATGATCAATTTGAGCACCATAAGAACTATGCAGACTTGCATTTGCTGGTAGAAGGACATGAATATTCGAGCTACGGTTCACGTATCAAAGATGAGGCAGTAGCATTCGACGAAGCGAGTGACATTGGCTTTGTCCATTGTCATGAAAACTACCCACTCTTGTTGGGTTATCACAATTTTGCGATTTTCTTCCCTGGAGAATCGCACCAGCCAAATGGCTACGCAGGGATGGAAGAAAAGGTTCGCAAATATCTCTTTAAAATTTTGATTGATTAAAAGAATCAGGAGGAGCAAACATGGCACAAAAAGGAGTAAGTCTTATCAAGGCAGCATTTGATACAGATAATTTTCTCATGCGTTTCAGTGAGAAGGTCTTGGATATCGTCACAGTCAATCTTCTTTTTGTCGTCTCTTGTTTGCCCATCGTGACGATTGGAGTGGCGAAAATCAGCCTCTATGAAACCATGTTTGAGATTAAGAGAAGCAGACGGGTACCAGTATTTAGAACTTATCTGAGAGCTTTCAAGCAAAATCTGAAACTGGGGCTTCAGTTGGGGCTGTTAGAGTTGGGCATTGTATCATTAAGCTTTCTAGATCTCTATCTTTTCTGGGGACAGACAGCTTTGCCTTTCCAGATTGTGAAAGCTATTTGTTTGGGGATTCTCATCTTCCTCACTCTGGTGATGCTGGCTAGTTATCCCATCGCTGCGCGCTATGATTTGTCTTGGAAAGAAGTGCTGCAAAAAGGGCTTATCTTGGCAAGTTTTAACTTTCCGTGGTTCTTCCTCATGTTAGCCATTCTCTTTCTCATTGTGATGGTTCTTTATCTATCCGCCTTCACTCTCCTCTTGGGTGGGTCAGCTTTTATCCTCTTTGGTTTTGGTTTACTAGTCTTTCTCCAAGTAGGTTTGATGGAGAAAATCTTCAACAAATACCAGTAGGATGGCTTGTTTCTGAAACTACTTTCAATCGTTACAGTTTCTAAAATACAAGTAGAAACTAAAATCTAAGTGTATACAAGATATTGAAAGCGATTTTCACAAGGTGTATACTAAACTTGTAAAAAATAGAACTGCTCTTAGCAGAAAAAAAGAAATCTTAGGAGAAAATCTATGTCAGATTTGAAAAAATACGAAGGTGTCATTCCAGCCTTCTACGCATGTTATGATGATCAAGGAGAAGTCAGTCCAGAGCGTACGCGTGCCTTGGTTCAATACTTCATTGATAAGGGAGTTCAAGGTCTCTATGTCAATGGTTCTTCTGGTGAATGTATCTACCAAAGTGTGGCAGATCGCAAATTGATTTTGGAAGAAGTCATGGCAGTTGCCAAAGGAAAATTGACTATCATTGCTCACGTTGCTTGCAATAATACAAAGGATAGTATGGAACTTGCTCGCCACGCAGAAAGCTTGGGAGTAGATGCCATTGCAACGATTCCGCCGATTTACTTCCGCTTGCCAGAATACTCAGTTGCCAAATACTGGAACGATATCAGTGCTGCAGCTCCAAATACAGATTATGTGATTTATAACATTCCTCAATTGGCAGGTGTTGCTTTGACTCCAAGTCTTTATACTGAAATGTTGAAGAATCCTCGTGTTATCGGTGTTAAGAACTCTTCTATGCCAGTTCAAGATATCCAAACCTTTGTCAGCCTTGGTGGAGAAGACCACATCGTATTCAATGGCCCAGATGAACAGTTCCTAGGAGGACGCCTCATGGGTGCTAAAGCTGGTATCGGTGGCACATATGGTGCTATGCCAGAACTCTTCTTGAAACTTAATGAGTTGATTGCTGAGAAAGACTTGGAAACAGCGCGTGAATTGCAATACGCTATCAATGCAATCATTGGTAAATTGACTGCTGCACATGGAAATATGTACGGTGTGATCAAAGAAGTTTTAAAAATCAATGAAGGACTTAATATCGGTTCAGTTCGTTCACCATTGACGCCAGTAATCGAAGAAGATCGACCAGTTGTAGAAGTAGCTGCTCAATTGATTCGTGAAACCAAGGAGCGCTTCCTCTAATCCATAAGGAGGTATTTATGACACACTACGTTGCAATTGATATCGGTGGAACCAATATCAAATATGGTTTGATTGACCAAGAAGGCCAGCTTGTTGAATCGCATGAAATGCCAACCGAGGCGCATAAGGGTGGACCTCATATCTTACAAAAGACAAAAGATATCGTAGCCAGCTATTTAGAAAAAGGCCCAGTAGCAGGTGTTGCCATTTCTTCTGCAGGAATGGTGGATCCTGATAAGGGTGAGATTTTCTATGCTGGTCCTCAGATTCCCAACTATGCAGGAACCCAGTTTAAGAAGGAAATCGAGACGAGTTTTGCTATTCCTTGTGAGATTGAAAATGATGTCAACTGTGCAGGTCTTGCTGAGGCAGTATCTGGTTCAGGCAAGGGAGCGAGTGTCACTCTTTGCTTGACCATTGGAACAGGTATCGGTGGTTGCTTAATTATGGATGGGAAAGTTTTCCATGGATTTAGCAATTCAGCCTGTGAAGTTGGTTATATGCATATGCAGGATGGAGCTTTCCAAGACTTGGCTTCTACGACAGCCTTGGTAGAGTATGTAGCAGCAGCTCATGGTGATCCAGTTGACCAGTGGAATGGCCGACGCATTTTCAAGGAAGCTACTGAAGGAAACAAGATCTGTATGGCTGGCATTGACCGCATGGTAGATTACCTTGGAAAAGGTTTGGCAAATATTTGCTACGTTGCCAATCCAGAAGTAGTCATTCTCGGTGGCGGCATCATGGGGCAAGAGGCTATTCTCAAACCGAAGATCCGCACAGCCTTGAAGGCGGCCTTGGTGCCAAGCCTAGCTGAAAAAACACGATTAGAATTTGCCTATCACCAAAATACGGCAGGTATGTTGGGAGCTTATTATCATTTCAAAACAAAACAATCCTAGTTTGGAATTATAGAATTAAGCAGAACACTTAATCACTAGTTGAGTGAAAAATGTTTTGCTTAATTCTTTTTTTATGGAAAAATTTGAGCCAAAGGAGGTAATCGTGAGAAACTAGGAGAAAATAACCGACTTGCATGAGAAGTTGAGGCGAGAGCAATTCTATCATCCATTTAATTGATATTTAGCTTGAGTAAGTGAGAAAATGTGGAAAAGTGATATAATGAGATGGACGAAAAATTGACAAATTAGAATTTGTAGAGGTGAGAAAATGTAATGGGAACCTATCCAACTTAAATCGAAATACTATAAAATTGCGAGGAGATTGTAAGATGAGTAATTATATAAAATTAAATGAAGATAGATGGAATAATGTAAAAAACGACTACACTGAGCCATCGACACATGAAGAACTAGAAGAAGCTAGAAAGCATCCAATCTCTGTTTCCTTAACTGTTGGGAAAAAAGTTCCGATAGAATGGTTTGAAAAAGCCAAGGGAAAAAAGATATTAGGCTTAGCTTGTGGGGGTGGCCAGCAGGGTCCAGTTTTTGCTGCAAAAGGTTATGATGTCACCATCATGGATTTTTCCACATCACAATTAGAAAGAGATGAGCTGGTTGCTAAAAGAGAAGGCTTAAAAATCACTACAGTTCAAGGTGATATGACAAAACCATTTCCATTTGAAGATGAAACCTTTGATATTGTTTTTAATCCGGTTTCAAATGTATACATAGAAGATTTAGAAAACATGTATAAAGAAGCCTCTCGCGTATTGAAAAAGGGCGGTTTGTTAATGGTTGGATTTATGAATCCTTGGATTTACATGTATGATGCTGACACTGTATGGGATAAACCCGATGAGGAATTACTGTTAAAGTTTTCACCCCCTTTTAATTCAAGAGAGCTTGAAGAGGAAGGCAAAATCACCATCAATCCAGAATATGGATATGAATTTAGCCATACCTTAGAAAGTCAGATTAGAGGACAACTAAAAAACGGTCTCGCTATGATTGATTTTTATGAATCATGTGACAAAAGACATCGATTATCACCTTATGGAAATGACTACATCGCTACACTTTGCATTAAACTATAATCTTATAGAACATACTTCTGGAGAATAGCTCGTTGTATTTTACGATTAGAATTTGCCCATCACCAAAATACAGCAGGGATGTTGGGAGCCTATTACCATTTCAAGACAAAACAATCCTAGTTTGGTTTAACCAAACTAGGATTTTCTAACACGTTTTTGTCTACGATAGCCGTTGAGCTTTTTATTTTCCCAATAGCTGTTAAAGATTTTTTCTTTGCTCTCGCGATTAATTTCTAAAAAGTAGGCATAAATCAAATCTATTAAAATGAGCATAGGGAGTTGAGCGGAAATACGCTGGATGTAAGAAGATTGACTATGGCTTGCCACAAGGACTGTTTCGGTATAGGCCTGACTGTTTTTGTTTGGAGCGCTGGTAAAGAGAATGGTCTTGGCCCCCATTTCCTTAGCATCCAACAAACTATCGAGGACGGATTGAGTAGTGCCTGATAGAGAAAAGCCAAGTACCAGACAATTTTCATCCATAATACTAGTCGTCCAAGCAAAGCCATCCTGATCGGTCAAAGCTTCACAGACCACACCTAATCGCATAAAGCGCAGTTTCATCTCACGGGCAATCAGACCAGAACTTCCCGTCCCGAAAAAGTAAACTCGTTCAGCGTCATCGATTAATTGGGCGACGCGTTCCAGTTGTTCTTCGTCGATCAAATCCTGTGTTTGTTCTCGCATGATACTGTAGCTTCTCAAAACACGTTTGGTCAAAGGACTGTGTTTGTGTGAATGAGTGTCCGGTTTACTAGCCTGGTGCTGGTATTGAAAGACGAACTCTCGGTAGCCTGTAAAACCACACTTTTTGGAAAAGCGGGTCAAGGCTGCTTGGGAGATATGTAATTTCTGGGTAACTTGCTGAGAAGAAAGATCATCTTGGATCGTTTCAGCTTGCAAAAAATAGCGAGCGATTTCTTGCTCGAGCTCGGTTAATTCTTCAAAATGGAGGTCGATTATGGTTGCGATATCTGGCTTGTTCATGAGGCTCCTTTTTATGAGTCAAAGTCTTAAAAGTTAACGCTTTCCTAACTATTACTATCATTATATCATAGAAAATAGGATAACCAAATAAAAAGGCATTTTCAGTTAAAAGTCAAAAAATGCTTCGACTTTTCCAAGAGTTTCTCCGTAAAATATGGTACAATGAAATGTACTGAGCTTCACCTGTTTGCTCTATTATTTTAGGGGAAATAAAGGTGGAAATCGGGAATTTTTCTAGAAAAGAGTCTTAGTTGTATGAGAAAATTTAATAGCCATTCGATTCCGATTCGGCTTAATTTACTATTTGCGATTGTCATCCTGCTCTTTATGGCCATTATTGGTCGTTTGTTATACATGCAGGTGCTCAATAAAGATTTCTATGAAACAAAATTGGCCTCAGCCAGCCAAACAAGGGTAACAACCAGTTCAGCTCGTGGACAAATCTATGATGCGGCAGGGAAACCCTTGGTAGAAAATACTGTCAAGCAGGTTGTTTCTTTCACACGAAACAATAAAATGACTGCAGCTGAATTGAAGGAGACAGCCAAGAAACTTCTCACATATGTAAATGTAACCTCTCCTGATCTGACAGATCGACAGATTGCAGACTACTACTTGGCGGACCAGGATATTTACAAAAAAACAGTCGAATCCTTGCCAAGCGATAAACGCCTAGATTCAGATGGGAATCGTTTATCAGAAGCGACACTTTACAATAATGCGGTTGAAAGTATTGACGTGAGTCAGCTCAATTATACAGATGACCAGAAAAAGGAAATCTATCTCTTTAGTCAGCTCAATGCCGTTGAAAATTTTGCGACGGGCACTATTTCTACAGATGCTTTAGATGATACCCAAGTTGCTCTCGTTGCATCAGCGTCCAAGGAATTACCAGGTATCAGTATTTCAACCTCATGGGATCGTAAAGTACTGGATACCTCTTTATCGACGATTGTCGGTAGCGTTTCAAATGAGAAGTCAGGACTTCCAGCAGAGGAAGCAGAAGCCTATCTTAAAAAAGGCTATTCTCTAAATGACCGTGTTGGAACCTCGTATTTGGAAAAGCAATATGAAGAGACCTTACAAGGAAAACGCTCGGTAAAAGAAATCCATCTGGATAAATATGGCAATATGGAAAGCGTGGATACAATTGAGGAAGGTAGTAAGGGAAACAATATCAAGCTGACCATTGATTTGGCCTTCCAAGATAGTGTGGATGCTTTGCTGAAAAGTTATTTCAATTCCGAGCTAGGAAATGGTGGAGCCAAGTATTCTGAGGGTGTGTATGCAGTCGCCCTTAACCCCAAAACAGGTGCTGTTTTGTCTATGTCAGGACTCAAACATGACCTGAAAACGGGAGAGTTGACTCCTGATTCCTTGGGAACGGTAACCAATGTCTTTGTCCCAGGTTCGGTTGTTAAGGCCGCTACCATCAGCTCAGGTTGGGAAAATGGTGTTTTATCAGGAAACCAAACCTTAACAGATCAGCCTATTGTTTTCCAAGGTTCAGCTCCAATTTATTCTTGGTATAAATTGGCATATGGATCTTTTCCTATTACAGCTGTGGAAGCCTTGGAGTATTCATCCAATGCTTACATGGTTCAAACCGCTCTTGGAATCATGGGCCAGACCTATCAACCAAATATGTTTGTTGGAACCAGCAATTTGGAAACAGCTATGGGAAAACTTCGTGCGACCTTTGGCGAATATGGCTTGGGGGCTGCGACCGGAATTGACCTACCAGATGAATCTACTGGATTTGTTCCCAAAGAGTATAGCTTTGCTAATTACATCACCAATGCCTTTGGGCAGTTTGATAACTATACGCCCATGCAGTTGGCTCAGTATGTAGCAACTATTGCAAATGATGGTGTTCGTGTGGCTCCTCGTATTGTTGAAGGCATTTATGGTAATAATGATAAGGGAGGACTGGGTGACTTGATTCAGCAACTGCAACCGACAGAGATGAACAAGGTCAATATTTCTGAATCAGATATGGCAATCTTGCACCAAGGATTTTACCAAGTATCGCATGGAACTAGTCCCCTTACGACAGGACGGGCGTTTTCAGATGGCGCCACTGTTTCTATCAGTGGTAAGACCGGTACAGGTGAAAGCTATGTAGCTGGTGGTCAAGAAGCTAATAATACCAATGCCGTGGCCTATGCTCCAACAGAAAATCCTCAAATTGCAGTTGCAGTAGTCTTTCCTCATAATACCAATTTAACCAAAAATGTTGGGCCAGCAATTGCTCGCGACATTATCAATTTATATAACCAACACCATCCAATGAATTAGAAAGGAAGCCATGCTTTATCCAACACCTATTGCTAAGTTGATTGACAGTTATTCCAAACTTCCTGGTATTGGGATTAAGACAGCAACTCGACTGGCCTTTTATACTATTGGAATGCCGGATGACGACGTCAATGAATTTGCAAAAAATCTTCTTGCAGCCAAGCGAGAATTGACCTATTGCTCTATTTGTGGACGATTAACAGATGAAGACCCGTGCTCTATCTGTACCGATCCTAGCCGTGATCAGTCTACGATTCTGGTCCTGGAGGATAGCCGCGATGTCGCTGCCATGGAAAATATTCAGGAATACCACGGACTTTACCATGTCCTGCATGGTCTCATTTCTCCCATGAATGGCATTAGTCCAGATGATATCAATCTCAAGAGCCTCATGACCCGTCTTATGGATAGTGAAGTTTCAGAGGTAATCGTAGCAACCAATGCCACAGCAGATGGGGAAGCGACTTCCATGTATCTTTCCCGCTTACTCAAGCCAGCTGGGATCAAGGTTACGCGCCTGGCACGAGGCCTCGCTGTGGGAGCAGATATCGAGTATGCGGACGAAGTCACACTCTTACGGGCTATTGAAAATCGGACAGAGTTGTAAGTGTAGACAAATTTACGAACTCCATTCGTTTATAAAAAAATCAAGGAGGCTGAAAATCGTTCCTATCGGCCTCTTTTTGTATAGTGTGATGAGTAGGATCAGGTTCAAGTTTTAAAAAAACAAGCAAATATGATATACTAAAGAGCGAGTATTCTAGTAGAATTAGGACAAATAATATGAAACAAACGATTATTCTTTTATATGGTGGACGGAGTGCGGAACGCGAAGTCTCTGTCCTTTCAGCGGAAAGTGTCATGCGTGCGGTTAACTACGACCGTTTCACAGTTAAGACTTTCTTTATCAGTCAGTCAGGTGACTTTATCAAAACGCAGGAATTTAGTCAGACTCCAGGTCAAGAGGACCGTCTCATGACCAATGAAACCATTGATTGGGATAAGAAAGTTGCACCAAGTGCCATCTACGAAGAGGGGGCAGTGGTCTTCCCAGTCCTCCATGGTCCGATGGGAGAAGATGGCTCTGTTCAAGGCTTCCTCGAAGTTTTGAAAATGCCTTATGTTGGTTGTAACACATTGTCATCTAGTCTTGCCATGGATAAAATCACCACTAAGCGTGTCTTAGAATCTGTCGGGATTGCCCAAGTTCCTTATGTGGCCATTGTCGAAGGTGATGATATGACTGCTAAAATTGCTGAAGTTGAAGAAAAATTGACTTATCCAGTTTTCACAAAACCATCTAACATGGGTTCTAGTGTCGGTATTTCTAAGTCTGAAAATCAAGAGGAACTTCGTCAAGCCTTGAAACTTGCCTTCCAATATGACAGCCGTGTCTTGGTAGAGCAAGGGGTAAATGCTCGTGAAATCGAGGTTGGTCTCTTGGGCAACTACGATGTCAAGAGTACGCTACCAGGAGAAGTAGTCAAGGATGTTGCCTTTTATGACTACGATGCCAAGTATATTGACAACAAGATTACCATGGATATCCCAGCTAAAATCAGTGATGATGTGGTAGCTGTCATGCGTCAGAATGCAGAAACTGCCTTCCGTGCTATTGGTGGTTTAGGTCTATCTCGTTGTGATTTCTTCTATACAGATAAGGGAGAGATTTTCCTAAACGAGCTCAATACCATGCCAGGTTTCACCCAGTGGTCTATGTACCCACTACTTTGGGACAATATGGGAATCAGCTACCCAGAACTAATCGAGCGTTTGGTTGACCTTGCCAAGGAAAGTTTTGACAAGCGCGAAGCGCATTTGCTATAAAAAATGAAAGAGAGGGTAGGAGCCAGAACCATCACTGCAAGGTGATCAGAGTTCTCGGACTTCGACCCTTTTTAAAGGAGTAGAAATGAAACTTACAATTCACGAAGTTGCTCAAGTTGTAGGAGCTAAAAATGATATCAGCATCTTTGAGGACACCCAGTTAGAAAAATCTGAGTTTGATAGTCGTTTGATTGCGACAGGGGACTTGTTTGTGCCCCTCAAGGGAGCGCGTGATGGTCACGACTTTATCGAAACAGCTTTTGAAAATGGCGCTACTGCAACCCTGTCTGAGAAAGAGGTCGCAAATCATCCTTACATTCTAGTAGACGATGTGTTGACTGCCTTTCAACAACTAGCTGCCTACTATCTTGAGAAAACGGCTGTTGATGTCTTTGCAGTTACAGGTTCAAATGGCAAGACGACGACCAAGGATATGTTGGCGCATTTACTATCAACAACCTACAAAACCTACAAAACACAAGGAAACTACAATAACGAGATTGGCCTTCCCTACACCGTTCTCCATATGCCTGAAGGAACAGAAAAGTTGGTCTTGGAGATGGGGCAGGATCACTTGGGAGATATTCATCTCTTGTCAGAATTGGCTCATCCAAAGACAGCTATCGTTACCTTGGTGGGGGAAGCTCATTTGGCCTTTTTCAAAGACCGTTCGGAAATCGCTAAAGGGAAAATGCAAATTGCTGATGGCATGCCTGAAGGTTCTTTGCTCTTGGCCCCAGCAGACCCGATTGTAGAGGACTACTTGCCTACTGATAAAAAGGTGGTCCGTTTTGGGCCAGGAGCTGAGTTAGAAATCACGGACTTGATTGAGCGCAAGGATAGTCTGACCTTTAAGGCTAATTTTTTGGAACAAGCCCTCGATTTGCCAGTGACAGGTAAGTACAATGCCACCAATGCTATGATTGCTGCTTATGTGGCTCTACAAGAAGGAGTGCCAGAGGAGCAAATTCATCAGGCCTTCCAGAACCTAGAATTGACCCGCAATCGTACTGAGTGGAAGAAAGCAGCCAATGGAGCAGATATTCTGTCTGACGTATACAATGCCAATCCAACTGCTATGAAGTTGATTTTGGAGACATTCTCTGCCATTCCAGCCAACGAAGGAGGCAAGAAAATCGCAGTCTTGGCAGACATGAAGGAACTCGGCGACCAGTCAGTCCAACTCCATAACCAGATGATTTTAAGCCTATCGCCAGATGTGCTGGATACCGTTATTTTCTATGGAGAAGACATTGCCGAATTAAGCCAACTTGCTAGTCAAATGTTTCCAATCGGCCACGTTTTCTATTTTAAGAAAACAGCTGACGAGGACCAATTTGAAGACCTTGTCAAGCAAGTCAAGGAAAGCCTCGGTGCCAATGACCAAATTTTGCTTAAAGGCTCTAACTCCATGAATCTAGCCAAGTTGGTAGAAAGTTTAGAAAATGAATGCAAGTGATTTTACCAAGTATCTGCAAAGAATGCTAGCCATTACGGATACTGGATTAACTTTTACAAAAGATCCTTTCGACCGTGAGCGCTACGAGGACTTGCGAATCCTGTTATCTGAAATGTTGAATCAGGTATCAGACCTCGATGCAGAAGAAGTGGCAGAAGTCTTGAAACCAACGTCCGCTTATGCAACTCCTCTGATGGACGTCCGTGCTTGGATTGTTGAGGATGAAAAAGTCTGTTTAGTTAGAGGAAAAGGAGAGGATAGTTGGGCTTTGCCAGGTGGTTTTGGTGAAGTTGGCTATTCTCCAACCGAAAATATTCTTAAAGAAATTGAAGAAGAAACCGGCTTTACAGCAAAAGCTGAAAGGTTACTTGCAGTTTTTGATACCAATCGTTTCCAACTGCAGAGCAAACAATATGCAAAGTTTGTCTTTGAATGTAAGCTTCTTGATGGACAATTTCAAGAGAATCAAGAAATTGCTGACCTTCAATTTTTTGCCATTGACCAATTGCCAGTCTTATCTGAAAAACGCATCACCAAGGACCAAATGGAGATTCTCTGGCAAGTTTATAAAGGACAAAGAGACCAATATGTTGATTAGTTTATGCTAGAGAAGTTGACAAATCAAAAAAGGGTGTCTGCAAGGTGCATTTCTGCAATACAAATGATATAATAGGTTGCGAATTTAAGACGCAAGTGTTCTATGCATGTCATAGAATCAAGTTTTTTCAAAAAATTTAAAAGCTGGAGAAAGTGAATTTTTTACTGCCTCTAGCTAGATGAACGAGGAATAGAATATGAATTTGTGGGATAAATTATTTACCACACAGATATCAGAACCGCCCCAGTTTGAACTTCACTGGTACATTGGTTTGTTATGTTTATTGGCTCTTACTTTCTATGCTTCTTATCGCTTTCGCGACAAAGTTGCTTACCAGCGTTTTATTCAGATTCTTCAGTCTGTTCAACTGATTGTTCTGTATAGCTGGTATTGGGGAAATCTCATGCCTCTGTCAGAAAGTTTGCCCTTCTATCATTGCCGTATCGCCATGTTTGTGATACTCTTAATTCCAGGGACATCCAAGTACAAACGGTACTTTGCCCTTTTAGGAACTTTTGGAGCAACAGCAGCACTGGCTTACCCACTCTTTGATCCCTACCCATTTCCACACGTGACCATTTTGTCCTTCATTATCGGACATGTTGCCCTTTTAGGAAATGCGCTCCTATACTTGTTTAGAAACTATCAACCTTCCCTTCTCGATTTGAAGAATGTGGTGGTGATTACTTTCGCCTTAAATGGCTTGATATGGGTTGTCAACTTAGTTGTAGGTGGAGATTATGGATTTTTAAACAAACCACCACTTGTTGGAAGCTTCGGCCAGCCCTTAAATTATCTCATTGTTTCGACTGTTATCGTGATAGCAATTCGCTTAACAGGGAAATTAGTAGAAAATTTTTTACAACAAAAATCGGAAGAATTTATTCAAGAGAAGATCTAAAATGATCTTCTCTTTTTTGGGTTTTTAAGAAACAAAAAGGAAATTGTGAACATTAACTTCAAGAAATCTCTTAGAAGAAGAATTTTTCTAGAATTTTCTCAAAAAACATGCAGGAATTTTATCAAAAACTAAGCACGATTGGATTTTTTGTGTTATAATATTCTTTGAATAGCTATGCCCAAACATAGTTATTAAATAGAAGTGAGAAACTTGGAAGACAGAGAGGATGCGATGTAATGACTAGAGATGGTTTTTTTACAGGCTTAGATATCGGAACTAGCTCGATTAAAGTGCTAGTAGCTGAGCATAGAGATGGCGAAGTAAATGTAATTGGTGTTAGTAATGCCAAAAGTAAAGGTGTAAAAGACGGAATTATTGTTGATATTGAAGCAGCTGCTTCAGCAATCAAATCTGCAATCACACAGGCAGAAGAGAAAGCTGGTATTTCTATTAAATCTGTCAACGTTGGCCTTCCAGCAAACCTCTTGCAGGTTGAACCAACACAAGGAATGATTCCTGTAACTTCAGACACCAAAGAAATCACAGATCAAGATGTTGAAAATGTTGTCAAATCAGCTTTGACAAAGAGCATGACTCCTGACCGTGAAGTGATTACCTTTATTCCAGAAGAATTCATCGTGGATGGATTCCAAGGCATCCGTGACCCTCGTGGTATGATGGGTGTCCGCTTGGAAATGCGTGGTCTGCTTTACACAGGTCCTCGTACGATTCTACACAATCTTCGCAAGACAGTTGAGCGTGTGGGTATCCATGTTGATAATGTGATTATTTCACCTTTGGCAATTGTGAACTCCGTTCTCAACGAAGGCGAACGCGAATTTGGTGCGACTGTCATCGATATGGGTGGAGGTCAGACTACTGTAGCGACTATCCGTAACCAGGAATTGCAGTTCACTAATATCTACCAAGAAGGTGGAGATTACGTTACAAAAGACATTTCTAAAGTCTTGAAAACATCTCAAAAAATTGCAGAAAGTTTGAAACTGAACTATGGTGAAGCTTACGTTCCACTTGCAAGTAACGAAACTTTCCAAGTTGAAGTAATTGGTGAAGTAGAACCTGTTGAAGTAACAGAAAGCTATTTGGCAGAAATTATCTCAGCACGCATCAAACATATCTTTGACCAAATCAAACAAGAGTTGGAAAGAAGACACTTGTTGGATTTGCCAGGAGGTATCGTCCTTATCGGTGGAAATGCAATTTTACCAGGAATTGTTGAATTAGCCCAAGAAGTATTTGGTGTTCGCGTAAAACTCTATGTACCAAATCAAGTTGGAATTCGCAACCCTGCATTTGCGCACGTGATTAGCTTGTCTGAGTTTGCTGGTAAATTGACTGAAGTCAATCTTCTTGCCCAAAAAGCAGTTAAAGGAGATGAATTCCTTCGTCAAAAACCAATCAACTTTGGCATTCCAAATCAACGCTTGAATCCAGTAGCGCAACCAAGTCCAGCACAAACAGCTCCAGCTGAAACTGTGCAGGAAGCTCCAGTTGCTCCTAAGGAAGAATTCCAAGCAAGTTCTCAAAGTAAACCGAAGCTAACAGAACGTTTCCGTGGTTTGATCGGAAGCATGTTTGATGAATAAAAGAGGTTAAGAAATTATGACATTTTCATTTGATACAGCAGCAGCTCAAGGCGCAGTTATTAAGGTAATTGGTGTCGGTGGTGGTGGTGGTAATGCCATCAACCGCATGGTTGACGAAGGTGTTGCTGGTGTAGAATTTATCGCAGCCAACACTGATGTACAAGCCCTTAGTAGTACGAAAGCAGAAACAGTTATCCAACTTGGTCCTAAATTGACTCGTGGTTTGGGTGCTGGAGGTCGTCCAGAAGTTGGACGTAAAGCTGCAGAAGAAAGTGAAGAAGCTTTGACGGAAGCTATCACTGGAGCAGACATGGTCTTTATCACTGCAGGTATGGGTGGTGGATCTGGTACAGGTGCAGCCCCTGTTATTGCACGTATCGCTAAAGATCTTGGTGCTCTTACAGTTGGTGTTGTGACACGTCCTTTCGGATTTGAAGGAAGCAAACGTGGTCAGTACGCTGTAGAAGGAATCAACGAACTTCGCGAGCATGTTGATACTTTGTTGATTATCTCTAATAACAACTTGCTTGAAATTGTTGATAAGAAAACACCACTTCTTGAAGCTCTTAGCGAAGCAGATAACGTTCTTCGTCAAGGTGTTCAAGGGATCACTGACTTGATCACGAACCCAGGATTGATTAACCTTGACTTTGCTGACGTGAAAACTGTAATGGCAAATAAAGGAAATGCCCTTATGGGTATCGGTATCGGTAGTGGTGAAGAACGCGTTGTTGAAGCGGCTCGTAAAGCAATTTACTCTCCACTGCTTGAAACAACTATCGATGGTGCAGAGGATGTTATCGTTAACGTTACTGGTGGTCTTGACTTGACTTTGATTGAAGCAGAAGAAGCTTCAGAAATCGTCAATCAAGCAGCTGGCCAAGGTGTAAACATCTGGCTTGGAACATCAATTGACGAAAGCATGAAGGATGAAATCCGTGTTACAGTTGTAGCGACAGGTGTTCGTCAAGAGCGAGTGGAAAAAGTAGTTGGAGCTCGTAACAACCAACCAGTTGGACGTCCATCAACTAAAGTGCCACAAGCACACACATTTGACCGTCAATTCGACTTGGAAGAAACAGCAGAATTGCCTAAATCAAGTCCTCGTCGTTTTGAAACTAACCAAGCATCTGCTTTTGGAGACTGGGACTTGCGTCGTGAGTCTATTGTTCGTCAAACAGATCCAGTTGTTTCACCAGTAGAACGCTTCGAAACACCAGTTTCACAAGATGAAGATGAATTGGATACACCTCCATTCTTCAAAAATCGTTAATCAATGAATTTGAAAAAAAATACTGAATTAGTTTTTCAGCAAATAGCTGATGCTAGTCAAGAAGCCAACCGTGCTCTAGATGCTGTTTCAGTAATCGCAGTGACAAAGTATGTAGATGTACAAACAGCGGAAGCCTTGCTTCCGCTTGGTGTCCGTCATATAGGTGAAAATCGAGTCGATAAATTTTTAGAAAAATATCAGGCCTTGAAAGATTACCCAGTTACTTGGCATTTAATAGGAACACTACAGAGACGGAAAGTGAAAGAAGTAATCCCATATGTGGATTACTTTCATGCTTTAGATTCCCTTAAGTTAGCCCAGGAAATTCAAAAGAGAACAGATCATGTTATCAAGTGTTTCTTGCAGGTCAATATTTCTGGGGAAGAAAGCAAGCATGGATTTTCAAAAGAAGAATTGCTAGAACTTTTGCCAGAATTGGCTAAGTTAGATCAGATTGAGTATGTTGGTTTAATGACCATGGCTCCTTTTGAGGCAGACAGTGATGAATTGAAAGAAATTTTCAAGGATACGCAGGCTCTGCAAGCAGAAATTAGAGAAAAACAAATCCCTAATATGCCGATGACAGAGCTAAGCATGGGAATGAGTCGTGATTTTAAGGAAGCGATTCAGTTCGGCTCAACCTTTGTTCGAATCGGTACAGCATTTTTTAAATAGGAGAGAGCTATGTCTTTAAAAGATAGATTCGATAAATTTATAGATTATTTTACAGAAGACGGAGAAGAAACGACTAACTACCAGACTCAACAAGAGGAAACAGTTAGCCCAGCCATCTCATCTTCTAAAGAATTACCAGCACCTGCTCAGTCAGGATCAGCAAAAGATGCAAATATTACTCGTCTACATGCGCGTCAGCAAGAATTGGCAATGCAAAGCCATCGTTCAGATGAGAAAGTGACAATTGACGTTCGCTATCCAAGAAAATATGAAGATGCAACTGAAATTGTAGATTTGTTGGCTGGCAATGAAAGTATTTTGATTGATTTCCAATACATGACAGAGGTACAAGCCCGTCGTTGCCTTGATTACTTGGACGGAGCCCGTCATGTCTTGGCTGGAAATATGAAAAAAGTTGCGAGCACGATGTATCTATTGACTCCTGTCAACGTTATCGTGAACATTGAAGATATCAAACTTCCAGATGAATCACAAAGCGCTGAGTTTGGTTTTGACATTAAACGAAATAGAGCAAGATAATGATTTTCTTAATCCGTTTAATCCAAAATGCGGTTAGCATTTACTCCATCATTCTCGTTGCATTTGCTCTTCTTTCATGGTTTCCAAATGCCTATGAAAGCCAGCTAGGTCGCCTAGTTATCAGACTTGCTCGTCCAGTTATTGAGCCCCTTCGTAAGCTCAATCTACAATTTGCTGGCCTTGATTTTACGGTTTGGGCAGCGCTGATTCTGATTCAGTTTGTTGGAAATCTCTTAACACGACTAGTCCTATTACTATGACAGTAAATCGAGCCATTTATCAGCATTTTTCCCAAGATGATATTCCCTTTATTGATAAGGGGTTAGAGTGGATCAAGCGGGTAGAAGATACCTATGCGCCGGTACTTACTCCTTTTATCAATCCCCATCAGGAACAGATCTTGAGGGTGCTAGCTGGGACATGTGGACTGGGTTGCCAAAGTAGTGGTGATTTTCTTCCGACGGAGTCGGTTCGTGTTCTTCTCTATCCAGATTACTTTGAACCGGAGATATCAGACTTTGAAATGGCCTTGTTGGAAATTTGCTATCCGAGTAAGTTTGAACAACTGAGTCATGGAAAAATATTGGGAACAATCATCAATCAGCTAGGAATTGACCGTAAATTATTTGGTGATATCTTGGTAGATGAAAAGAGAGCACAGATTTTTGTCAATCGCGATTTCATTCCTCTTTTTCAGGATGGAATAAGAAAGATTGGCAGACTTCCTGTATCGCTGGAGGAACGTCCTTTTACCGATAGGATTTTGTCTAAAATTGATTATAGAGAACGAGAAGTTTTAGTTTCGAGTTTTCGATTGGATGCCCTCTTATCAAGTGCCTTGAAATTATCTAGAAATCAAGCCAGTCAACTAATTGAGAAAAAATCTGTCCAGGTAAATTATCATGTGGTTGAAAAATCTGATTACCAGGTTGCAGTTGGAGATTTGATCAGTGTGAGAAAGTTTGGTCGTCTAAAAATTGTCAAAGACAATGGTCAGACCAAAAAGGATAAGAAAAAACTAACAGTCCGGTTACTTTTAAGCAAGTGAGAAAAAATATGTCGATTACACCACAAGAAATAAGTGATAAAGCTTTCTCAAGAACATTCAGAGGCTACAATCAGGAAGAAGTTGACCTCTTTCTAGATAAGATTTACTTTGAATTAGAGGAGATGATTCGATACAAAGATGAAACTGAACTCTATATCAAAAAACTAGAAGAACGTCTTTCCTATTATACGAATGATATTCCTAAGAGAACAGTAACAAGCGAGCAAGAACCAGAAGCAATTAATGATTCTATTTTTTATTAAGTAAGTGAGGAAAAGTATGCCAATTACATCGTTAGAAATTAAAGATAAAACCTTTGGTACAAGATTTAGAGGTTTTGACCCAGAAGAAGTAGACGAGTTTCTGGATATCGTTGTTCGTGACTATGAAGACTTGGTTCGTAGTAATCACGATAAAGAGACACACATCAAGAGTTTGGAAGAACGTTTGTCTTACTTTGATGAGATGAAGGATTCCTTGAGTCAGTCAGTTTTGATTGCTCAAGATACAGCTGAGCGTGTCAAACAAGCTGCTCAAGAACGTTCAAACAATATTATTCAACAAGCTGAACAAGACGCTCAGCGTTTGCTTGAAGAAGCGAAATACAAGGCAAATGAAATTCTCCGTCAGGCAACAGATAATGCGAAGAGAGTGGCTGTTGAGACAGAAGAGTTGAAGAATAAGAGCCGTGTATTCCATCAACGCCTCAAATCTACGATTGAAAGTCAATTGGCTATTGTCGAGTCATCTGATTGGGAAGACATTCTTCGCCCAACAGCTACTTACCTTCAGACAAGTGATGAAGCCTTTAAAGAAGTGGTGGGTGAAGTTCTTGGTGAAACTGTATCTTTACAACCAGAGGAAGAGCCTATTGATATGACTCGTCAATTCACACCAGAAGAGGTTGCTGAATTGCAAGCTCGTATCGAGGCAGGCAACAAAGAATTAGCTGAGTTTGAAGCTCAACAAAATCAACAGACAGAAGAAAGTGACCAGCATGAAGAGTCAGTTGAAGTAGAAGCTACTGCGGCAACTGAGAACGATGCAAATAAAGAATCTGTTCTTATCCTATAAAAAATGTGAGAACAAGATCCAACCAACTATATTTTCAGCGAGCGGGAGATGGTGAGAGTCCTGCAATCCCTAGTGGTTAGATTATCCTCTCAATGAATTCAGTCCGAAAACAGTAAGACTGGACGTCCCCCACGTTACGGGAAAAGAGGAAAAGAGACCCTGTCTTTTTTCGAACAAAGGTGGTACCACGATTTTCGTCCTTTTTGCGAATCGTGGTTTTTATTTTGTCATTTTAAATTAAAGGAGTAACAATGAAACTTAAAGAAACCCTCAATTTAGGGAAAACAGACTTTCCTATGCGTGCTGGTCTTCCAACTAAAGAACCAGTTTGGCAAAAAGAATGGGAAGAAGCAAAACTTTACCAACGTCGTCAAGAATTGAACCAAGGAAAACCGCATTTCACCTTGCATGATGGACCTCCGTATGCAAACGGAAATATTCACGTTGGACATGCCATGAACAAGATTTCTAAAGATATTATTGTTCGTTCTAAGTCTATGTCTGGATTTTATGCTCCTTATATCCCAGGGTGGGATACACATGGTCTGCCAATCGAGCAAGTCTTGGCAAAACAGGGCGTGAAACGTAAAGAAATGGACTTGGTTGAGTACTTGAAACTTTGCCGCGAGTATGCTCTTTCTCAAGTAGATAAACAACGTGAAGACTTTAAACGTTTGGGTGTTTCTGGTGACTGGGAAAATCCTTATGTGACTTTGACTCCAGACTATGAAGCAGCTCAGATCCGTGTCTTTGGTGAGATGGCTAAAAAAGGCTATATCTACCGTGGTGCCAAGCCAGTTTACTGGTCATGGTCTTCTGAGTCAGCCCTTGCTGAAGCGGAAATTGAGTATCATGACTTGCTTTCAACTTCCCTTTACTATGCTAACCGCGTCAAAGACGGAAAAGGTGTGCTCGATACAGATACTTACATCGTTGTATGGACAACAACTCCTTTTACCATCACAGCATCTCGTGGTTTGACAGTTGGAGCTGATATTGATTATGTAGTCGTACAACCTGCTGGTGAGACTCGTAAGTTTGTGGTTGCTTCAGAATTGTTGACTAGTTTGTCTGAAAAATTTGGCTGGGCTGATGTTCAAGTCTTGGCGACCTACCGTGGTCAAGAATTGAATCACATCGTAACAGTTCACCCATGGGATACGGCTGTAGATGAGTTGGTAATCCTTGGTGACCACGTTACGACTGACTCTGGTACAGGTATCGTCCATACAGCCCCTGGTTTTGGTGAGGACGACTACAATGTCGGTGTTGCCAACGGCCTTGAAGTTGCTGTAACAGTTAACGAACGCGGTATTATGATGGAAAATGCTGGTCCTGAATTTGCGGGTCAGTTCTATGACAAGGTTGTGCCGACTGTTATCGAAAAACTGGGTGATTTACTCCTTGCTCAAGAAGAAATCTCTCACTCATACCCATTTGACTGGCGTACGAAGAAACCAATCATCTGGCGAGCTGTTCCACAGTGGTTTGCCTCTGTATCTAAATTCCGCCAAGAAATCTTGGATGAAATTGAAAAAGTGAAGTTCCACTCAGAATGGGGTAAAGTTCGTCTTTACAATATGATTCGTGACCGTGGCGACTGGGTTATCTCTCGTCAACGTGCTTGGGGAGTTCCGCTTCCAATCTTCTATGCTGAAGATGGTACAGCAATCATGACAGCTGAAACGATCGAGCACGTGGCTCAACTCTTTGAGGAACACGGTTCTATCATCTGGTGGGAACGTGATGCTAAGGACCTCTTGCCAGAAGGATTTACTCATCCAGGTTCACCAAACGGCGAGTTCAAAAAAGAAACTGATATCATGGACGTTTGGTTTGACTCAGGTTCATCATGGAATGGGGTTGTTGTAAACCGTCCAGAACTCAAATATCCAGCAGATCTTTACCTTGAAGGTTCTGACCAATACCGTGGTTGGTTTAACTCATCACTCATTACATCTGTTGCCAACCATGGCGTAGCACCTTACAAACAAATCTTGTCTCAAGGTTTTACGCTTGATGGTAAGGATGAAAAGATGTCCAAATCTCTTGGAAATACTATTTTGCCTAGCGATGTTGAGAAACAATTTGGCGCTGAAATTCTTCGTCTTTGGGTAACAAGTGTAGATACTAGCAATGACGTTCGTATCTCAATGGATATCCTTAGCCAAGTATCGGAATCTTACCGTAAAATCCGTAACACTCTTCGTTTCTTGATTGCTAACACATCTGACTTTAACCCAGCTCAAGATGCAGTAGCTTACGATGAGCTTCGTTCAGTTGATAAGTACATGACTATTCGCTTTAATCAGCTTGTTAAGACCATTCGTGATGCTTATGCCAACTTTGAATTCTTGACAATTTACAAGGCCTTGGTGAACTTCATCAACGTTGATTTGTCAGCCTTCTACCTTGACTTCGCTAAAGACGTTGTTTACATCGAAGGTGCCAAATCACTCGAACGCCGTCAAATGCAGACAGTCTTCTATGACATTCTTGTCAAAATCACCAAACTCTTGACACCAATCCTTCCTCACACTGCAGAAGAAATCTGGTCATATCTTGAGTTTGAAGCTGAAGAATTTGTTCAATTGTCAGAATTGCCAGAAGCAGAAACTTTTGCCAACCAAGAAGAAATCTTGGATACATGGTCAGCCTTCATGGATTTCCGTGGACAAGCTCAAAAAGCCTTGGAAGAAGCGCGTAATGCAAAAGTTATCGGTAAATCACTCGAAGCACACTTGACAGTTTATCCAAATGAAGTGGTGAAAACTCTTCTTGGAGCAGTGGATAGCAATGTAGCTCAACTTTTGATCGTGTCAGAATTGAACATCGCTGAAGGTACAGCTCCAGAAGGCGCAGTTAGCTTTGAGGATGTTGCCTTTACAGTTGAACGCGCTGCAGGTGAAGTTTGTGACCGTTGCCGTCGTATCGACCCAACTACTGCAGAACGCAGCTACCACGCAGTTATCTGTGACCACTGTGCAAGCATCGTAGAAGAAAACTTTGCGGATGCAGTTGCAGAAGGATTTGAAGCCAAATAATCAGATTAGAAATATGTCTTCTCATAGTTTAAGATGAGAGGAAAGGTAAAAGAGAGAAAGTCATTTCTCTCTTTTTTGCTGGAAAAAGTTTAGAACAAAGATGCAGAAATCTAATAATTTTGGAGTTCGTTTTAAATTGATTTTTTGAGATTTTTTAAAAAGAGGAGTCGTTTTTCGGTACTTTTCAAAAGCATGTGTTGCTTCTAAAAATCGCGACAAATAATTTGAATAATCAAGTGAAATCAGGTAGAATAGAAAGGATTGAATAATATATTGAAGAGGAAATTTTGAGAATGAAACATCAATTTTATGGAGAAAAACGACAGCGTTTCTCTTTCCGCAAGTTGTCCGTTGGGCTCGTTTCGGCGACTATTGGAAGCTTCTTTTTGAATGGGCAAATGGCTGGGGGCTTGACTTCTGTGAAAGCAGCAGAAATTCAAAGTCAGCAGTCTGCTCAGGTTAAATACCACTACGTAGTGGAGTCTGAATTGACGGAGGTAGAGAAGAGTGCCTTGATCAGGGAGATTCCAAAGTATGTTGAGGATGCTTCAGAGACCTATTACTTAGTTTATCGTCCGACTACTCATGTGGATTCGTCTGGAGTATTGCCTAAGACAGGTCACTCCGGCCTTTGGGAATCTACTTTTACAGCGATAGGTCTTGCATTACTAGTGCTTGTAGTTGTTAGAGGCAGAAATGGGAAGAGGTATTTATCTTCGCTCTTGTTGGTAACTGGAATGGGATCCATGCTGCTATCTCCAACAGTCTTAGCAGTGACGAATATCGAACTTGCAGCATATAATCAAAGTCTTAACTTGGGTCTTGGAGATGCACTGCCAGCGCCATTGAAAATTGATGGTTACGATTATATCGGTTACTTAAAGAATGAAGAACAAAATGATAGTCATTTAGCTCCTTCTGCTCTGAAAGAAAATCCGGCACTTGACTTGGAGAAAGAGAAGGAAAGAGATCTAAAACCAAGTGAAACAAATCTAGATATGAAAGAGATTGTTTCGGATAAGGGGGATGATTTAACTGAGGAAGAAAGAGAAGCTATAGCTGCTAAGGAGAGAGAGTCTGCTCGTCTAAGCACCGTTTATGACTTGCCAGAGCTAAAAATTAGCGAGCAGGAGTCAGTTCATGAACTTCCTTATCAGACAAAATACCAATATACCGATGAATTGGCTCAAGGGCAATCAAAAGTTATACAATCAGGTGTTCGAGGTCAACGTACAGTTGTGACTCGTCATTATCATGAGAATCAAGAAATCGTAAAAAGCGAAATGATTTCTGATCAAGTGACGCTTGAACCTGTTTCTGAAATTATTTTAGTTGGAACAGCTCCAACTAACTCGATACCAAAAGAAACTCCAGTTCACGAAGTTCCGAAATTGTCAGAATATGGCACAACTCCAGAAACAGCACCAGTTCACGAAGTTCCAGAATTGACAGAATATGGCACAACTCCTGAGACAGCACCAGTTCACGAAGTTCCAGAACTGACGGAATACGGTACAACTCCTGAAATAGCGCCAGTTCACGAAGTTCCAGAATTGACAGAATATGGCACCAGTCCAGAAACAACGCCAGTTCACGAAGTTTCAGAATTGAAAGAATATGGTACAAATCCTGATACAGCCCCAGTTCATGAAGTTCCAGAATTGACGGAATATGGGACAACTCCAGAAACAGCACCAGTTCATGAAGTTCCAGAATTGGCAGAGTATGGCACTAGTCCCGAGACAACTCCAGTTCAAGAGATTCCAGAATTGACGGAATATGGCACAACTCCTGATACAGCTGCTATTCATGAGAATTCTGAGTTGGAATTGACTACAAATGATGAGGTTAGAATAGAAAAGATTGATTTTTCTATTGACGAGCAATATACAGATGAAATTCCAGAAGGAAGTCGTCAAATCGCGACTTCGGGTGTTGAGGGTGAGCGCACGATTAAGACTCGTGTATACAGTTCCAACGGGCAAGAGGTTGACCGCCAAGAGTTGTCTAATGAGGAAACTTTGGCGCCCGTAACACAGATCGTCAAAGTCGGAACTGCTAAGCCAACTATGGTACCGAGCGAAGCACCGAAAGCAGACGCTCTGCCAGAGTATCCGCTAACTTACACCGACGAAATTCGCGTTGAGAAAATAGCCTTCAACATCGAGGAGCAAACTACGGATGAATTGGTTCAAGATGCTCGTCAGATTGCAACTCCAGGTGTCCAAGGTGAGCGTACCATTAAGACTCGTGTCTACAGTTCTAACGGTCAGGAAATTGATCGCCAAGAATTGTCTAACGAAGAAACCTTGGAGCCCGTAACGCAAATCGTCAAGGTCGGCACGGCTAAACCAACCATGGTACCAAATGAAGCACCGAAAGCAGAAGCTTTACCAGAGTATCCACTGACTTATACCGACGAAATTCGCGTTGAGAAAATAGCCTTCAACATCGAGGAGCAAACTACGGATGAATTGGTTCAAGATGCTCGTCAGATTGCAACTCCAGGTGTCCAAGGTGAGCGTACCATTAAGACTCGTGTCTACAGTTCTAACGGTCAGGAAATTGATCGCCAAGAATTGTCTAACGAAGAAACTCTGGCTCCCGTAACGCAAATTGTCAAAGTCGGCACGGCTAAGCCAACCATGGTACCAAGCGATGCGCCAAAAGCAGACGCTTTGCCAGAGTATCCACTCACTTATACCGACGAAATTCGCGTTGAGAAAATAGCCTTCAACATTGAAGAGCAAACTACGGATGAATTGGTACAAGATGCTCGTCAAATCACAACTCCAGGTGTTGAGGGAGAGCGCACAATCAAGACTCGTGTCTACAGTTCTAACGGTCAAGAGGTTGACCGCCAAGAGTTGTCCAACGAGGAAACACTAGCTCCCGTAACACAAATCGTCAAGGTCGGCACGGCTAAGCCAAACATGGTACCGAACGATCCACCGAAAGCAGACGCACTGCCAGAGTATCCGTTGACTTATACCGACGAAACGCGCGTAGAAAAAATCAACTTTAGCATTCGTGAAGAAGAAACCGATGAGCTTGTTCAAGATGCTCGTCAAATCGCGACTCCGGGTGTTGAAGGTGAGCGCACGATTAAGACTCGTGTCTACAGTTCCAACGGTCAGGAAATCGATCGCCAAGAGTTGTCTAATGAGGAAACTCTAGCTCCCGTAACGCAAGTGGTCAAAGTTGGAACGGCTAAGCCAACTATGGTACCGAATGAAGCACCGAAAGCAGACGCTTTGCCAGAGTATCCGCTAACTTACACTGACGAAACGCGCGTAGAAAAAATCAACTTTAGCATTCGTGAAGAAGAAACGGATGAGCTTGTCCAAGATGTTCGTCAAATCGCAACTCCAGGAGTCCAAGGTGAGCGTACGATTAAGACTCGTGTTTACAGTTCCAATGGTCAAGTTGTCGACCACCAAGAGTTGTCTGACGAGGAAACACTAGCTCCTGTAACGCAAATCGTCAAAGTCGGCACAGCTAAGCCAACTATGGTACCAAATGATGCGCCGAAAGCAGACGCTCTTCCAGAGTATCCACTCACTTATACCGACGAAACTCGCGTTGAGAAAATAGCCTTCAACATTGAGGAGCAACATACGGACGAATTGGTTCAAGATGCTCGTCAAATCGCAACTCCGGGTGTTCAAGGTGAACGCACGATTAAGACTCGTGTATACAACTCTAACGGTCAGGAAATCGACCGTCAAGAACTTTCGAATGAAGAAACCTTGGCTCCAGTAACACAGATCGTCAAAGTCGGCACGGCTAAACCAACTATGGTACCAAGTGATGCACCGAAAGCAGATGCTCTGCCAGAATATCCACTGACTTACACGGATGAAACTCGTGTAGAAAAAATCAATTTCACCATTCGTGAAGAAGAAACGGATGAGCTTGTTCGTGATGCTCGTCAAATTGCAACTCCGGGAGTCCAAGGCGAACGTACCATTAAGACCCGTGTTTACAGTTCCAATGGTCAAGTTGTTGACCGTCAAGAACTTTCGAATGAAGAAACCTTGGCTCCAGTAACGCAAATTGTCAAAGTCGGAACAGCTAAACCAAATATGGTACCGAACGATCCACCGAAAGCAGATGCTTTAGAGGAGTTCGATTTAATTTCACTGCATAATCTCTTGGCAGAAGCGGATCAGATTAAAGCTCAGGCCCGTTATTTCAACGATAGCCAGAGCCATCAAGCTAACTATGATGCTGCTTTGACGGCAGGTCAGGCGATTCTGAGTCAATCCCAAGCCAGCCAAGCTGAAGTCAACCAACTGGTGGAACAAATCAATCAAGCTAAGGCTCAATTGAGTGGTCTTGAAGTTGTTAAAACAGCTCTTCAGACTGAGTACGATTTAAATCCAAGAGTTAAAACTTCTGTTAAATATAAAAATTCGGATTCAGAAAAGCAGACAGCTTATACTGACGAATTGACCAAGGCAGACAAAGTTTTGAACAATCAGACTGCTACACAAGTGCAGGTCAACCAAGCTCTTGTTAGCCTCACAGCAGCTAAAGAAGCACTAAATGGAGTGCCTAAAGTCAAGCCGACTGTTTCCATTCTAAGTCTGACTGAGAATGCTGATGATAAGTCGGTGACGGTCCAATATAGATTGGAAGACCAGACCCAGTCCTTCCGTTCAGCGACTGCAGAATTGTACCAGGGAGACCAGCTGATTCGCACTCTTCCAATTACCAACTTCGCTGGCAGCTTGAAAATTGGCGACCTAGACTACTACACAGGCTACACTCTAAAAACCAAGTTGACTTATGAACTGGATAATGGCAGCTTTACTGAGTTTGAAACAGACAGTCGTAACTTTGAGTTAGAATACAAGAAGATTGCCTTCCGTGATATTGATTCCGTTGAGTTTTATCATAAAGAAAACGACCAATACAAGCGCTTTGTGTCGATGAGCTCCATGCCTACGGATCTGTCTACTTACTTCGTCAAGATCAAATCAAGCGAATCCAAGGAAATTCTCCTACCAGTTCACAGTATTTCTGAAGCAGAGAAAGATGGCAAGGCCGTCTATAAGGTTAATGTAACCCTTCCTGAACTCGTCCAAGAAAGTGAAGCGGGCTACAAGTCTGGGCACGATTTCTACATCAGTAAGGCAGTCCCTAGTCAGCAAAATGTCTACACTAGCTTTGCTGGATTGGTAGACGCTATGAAGCGAAATATGGCAGGAAATTATGTTCTGGGAGCTGATTTGGATGCGAGTGAGGTCAACCTAGCTCCTGCGGATTATGTCTACCTCAAAGGAAACTTCACCGGCAGTCTGACGGGTAGTCAAAATGGCAAGCAATATGCGATTTACAATCTAGCCAAACCTTTATTTGAAAACCTCAAGAGTGGGTCTACCATTTCAAATATCGACTTTAAAGATGTAAATATCGTGGGTACCTATGACTCGGCTGCACTGGCACGCAATGCGGAGAATGCGCGAATCACAGATGTTTCTGTTCAGGGGAGAGTATCGGTAGTAGGCAACGCCTCTAACGTAGCGGGTCTAGTAGTTAATGGAACCAATACGAAGATTACAAATAGTTCCTTTACGGGAACTATCCTATCTAACAGTCAACACATCAAAGCTTATAATGTAGGTGGTTTGGTTGCAAGCCTTAAAGGAGGAGAATCTCTTCTTAGCCAAAGTAAAGCAGATGTAACGATTATTAGTGGAGCTCGATCAAATGAACAACGTATCGGTGGTTTGGTTGGACGTCTAGAAAATAATGCTCGAATCACCAAATCTTATGTGACAGGAAAAGTATATAATTCAACCACTAACGGTCAAATCGGTGGAGTGGTCGGCTCGAACTACTTTAATGGTTTAGTTGATAATGTGATCAGCAATGTTAGCGGTACAAACGTTTACAGTATTTCTGGAGATCAGGGCTACAAAAACGACCGCATTACGCAAGCATATAAAGTTGCCAAGAGTGAAACCTTGAAAAACGATCAGTTTGTTACTTCTACTATTACTCAAGAAGAAATGGAAGAAAAACTGACTGCTATGGACATCACGACTAGCCTAGATGACACGAATCTAAACATGCGTTTTGTCGACTATGGTGAGGTAAACAATGCTCAATTCGACCGCGGATATTCTTATGCAAATATGGAGAAACTGCTTCCTTTCTACAATAAAGAAACCATTGTTTCGTTTGCTAACAAGATTCCGAAAGAGCATAAGTTGAATAAGGAGTACCTACTGGATGTTGTTCCGATGAAGGATCATCAAGTGGTGACAGATACCCATAGCAATAAAACAGCAATCAATCGTTTGATGCTGCACTACATGGACAATACTATTGACTACCTAGAAATATCTTATCAGGGAGATTTCGTCAACCAAGGTATTGCTGAGTATAGGATGAAGGGATTAGACCTTCTTTATACTCCAGAAGCCTTTGTATCAGATTATACTAGTATTCTAAATCAAGTCTTGCCAGAGCTGAACAAGGTTGTTCTTGATTCGCCAGCTATGCGAACAGCTCTCGGAGTAGCAGCAGATACTTCTTTGGATGAACTATACTTAGACACTGCATTTACGCAAGTGAAAAGCAAGCTATCAGGTGAGCTCCGCAAAGTGCTGGCTATGGATAAGGCTATCAATACTGAAGGTGAAGTAGTTAAGGATTATCTTGTTAAGAAGATTCTTGCTGATAAAGAAGCTTTCCTATTAGGTTTGACTTACCTTAACCGTTGGTATAATATCGACTATGATAACTTTAATGTCAAAGACTTGTCGGCTTACAAGATGGATTTCTATGGTAAGAATGACGTTTCGGTTCTTGATACAATCATTGCTTTAGGGAAATCAGGACTTGAGAATCTCAAGGCTAAGAACAACTATACAGCGTATGATAATTCGCTCTCTGAAGCAACTGGCAAGCGAGGACTCTTCAATTACCTTGAAGGTTACCGTCAGCTCTTCCTGCCATACAAGACCAATAATGAATGGCTCAAGACCAATACAAAAGCCTACATCGTTGAGGCTAAGTCGGATGTTGCAGAAGCGAGACAGCTTCAGGACGCAGCCGAGGGCAAGAGCAAGTACTCTGTCGGTGTTTATGATAAGATTACTGCAGATAATTGGGAACACAAGGGCATGCTCCTGCCACTCTTGACCATGACGGAGAAGGGTGTCTATGCTATCTCTAATATGTCTACCCTCTCTATGGGAGCTTATGATCGCTACCGCCTGGATGCCAATAACAGAGTGCGCACAGACGCTGAGCTAGCTGAATATGTCGAAGACCGAGTGAGAAAAACAGCTGAATACCAGCGCGACCACTATGATTTCTGGTATAAGATTCTCAGTCCAGAAAGCAAGGACAAGCTTTTCCGTTCTGTTTTGGTTTATGACGGATTCTCATTGGTTGACAAGAATGGTCAAAGATATTGGGCTCCAGCTAATGATAAAAAATCTCTAGCTATGCAGGAGTTCTTCGGACCTGCCGGCAAGTGGTATCCAAGCAAGGGTTATAATGCCTATGCTACGGGTAGTGTAACTCACTTTGATGCTGCTAAATTGTTGGAAGACTATGGTAACTCAGTCTACACGCATGAGATGACTCATAACTCTGACGGAGCAATTTACTTTGAAGGATATGGTCGTCGTGAGGGACTAGGTGCGGAACTCTATGCTCGCGGACTCTTGCAGTCTTCGCCGAGTGCAGATGAACCAACTATTACGCTCAATACTCTCTTCAAGGTAGACAAGGATTCTAAGACACGTATGCATACCTATAATTTCAAGGAACGTGTTCAAAATGCAGCAGACCTGCAACACTATGTCCATGGTATGTTTGACATGATCTACACCCTAGATTACCTAGAAGGTACTTCTATGCTGAAGCAGAGTGATGAAGCGAAACTTCAGTGGTTCAGGAAGATGGAGAATTACTATATTACAGATAAGTATGGTAAGGAGACCCACGCAGGTAACCAGACGCGAAGCTTCACAGCTGAGGAAATCAAGCAGCTGAAGACCTTTGACTCTTTGATTGATAATGATGTGATCACTCGTCGGGAGAATAAGGAAAGTGGGAAATATGGTCGAAATGGCTACCTCAGTCTCAGCCTCTTCTCACCAATTTACTCAGCCTTGAGCAATCCAAATGGAGCACCAGGTGATGTTATGTTCCGTCGCACAGCCTTTGAATTACTAGCAGCCAAGGGCTACCATGACGGATTTGTCCCTTATGTTTCTGGTCAGTACTCTCAGGAAGCTTTCGATGAAGGGAAGAAAACGTGGGACGGATGGTCTGGAAGAGATGTTGGTCTCGTGACGGACCAGAAAGTCTTGGAAAATGTATTTAAAGGTGAATACACTTCTTGGGCAGCCTTCAAGAAGGCCATGTACAAGGAGCGGATTGATCAGCTGACCAAGCTGAAGCCAATTACCATTGAGTACGAGCTTAAAAATCCAAACAGTACCAAGAAAGTAACCATTCGTTCTTATGCAGAGATGCAGCAGTTGATGGATGCAGCAGTGGCAGAGGATGTACGCAACATTACCAATGCCACTAGCCGTGTTGAAGCTAGCTGGGTCAACCTGCTCAAGAAGAAGATTTACAACGCTTATCTTCGTGAGACAGACGACTTCAGACAGTCTATTTTCAAGAAATAAGGAAACGATTCTGTTTGATTAAAATTTGAAAAATTCCTAGGTTTAAGGCTACCTAGGAATTTTTTCTGTGATTCTCCCTGATCTTGTTTGTGCATTCAAGACCTGATAAGATAAGGATTTTTAAAGCGCAAATGAACTGAAAAGATTAGCAGTTTTTTGTGGCTATTATTTATAGCAAATAAATTGAATAATCTAGTAAATTTCGGTAGAATAGAGGGGATTCAAATCATGATGAAGGAAAGATTAGAAATGAAAAGAAGTTATTTAGGAGAAAAGCACCAGCGTTTTTCATTGAGAAAAGTTTCGGTTGGTCTAGTTTCTGCTCTGGTAGGGACTTTCTACCTTTTTAGTGGAGGAGGTTCTCTTGCAAGTGTAGCAGCTAGTGAACAGACGCCACCCGTTACAAAACAGATCCACTATAAGTACGTGACAGAGAGTGAGCTCACGGATCAAGAAAAGCAGTTGGTAGTCAAAGAATTGCCACAGTTTGCTGAGGAAACAGATGATACTTACTATTTGATTTATCGTCCGACGAGACAGCTGCCTGCAACTGGTCACAGCCAACTCATTAGCTCAATTGCAGCGGGGGCAGGTATTGTACTACTGGTCGTAGCGATTAAACTGGGCAGAGATGATCGCAAAAAGCTAGCTTCTTTCATGCTCTTGACCAGTCTAGGAAGTCAGCTGATCGCGCCAACTTCCTTGGCTTTGACAAATCAAATGCTGGCAGACTATAATCAGGAATTGACTGTACAGGTCGGGGAAACATTGCAATCCCCACTTACGATTGAAGGCTACCAATATGTAGGGTATTTGAAGTCTCAAAAAGAAGTGAAGTCTCCAGTTGATGGCAAGAAAGAGTTGAATTATTCGGCTCCTATTGATACTCCAGTTCAAACTTCAAACGGAAGTCAAGCGCAGGAAGAGTATCGTTCTCAGAAACCAAGTGATGCTCCTGTATTTGAACAACCAGAGTTAAAGGTTGAGAGTAAAGATACGAGTCGTACAGAGATTATTCCTTTCCAAGTGGAGGAAGTAGAAGCAGCTGATTTGCCACAAGGTCAAACTGAGGTGATTCAAGCAGGGAAAAATGGTAGTCGTACCATTGTGACCCGCAGCTACATTTTAAATGGTCAGGTGATCCATACAGAAGAGGTTTCCAATCAGGTAACGACTGAGCCTACTTCTGAGATTAGAAAAGTCGGAAGCAAGGTCCCTTCTCCTACAAAACCAAGCCCAGGGGAGTCCGTTAATGAGAAACCAACAGACGCTCCAATAAATGAAGTTCCAAGCTTAAAGGTTGAAGAAAAAGATGTTACCACGACGGTAGCAGAACCCTACACTCGAGAACGAGTAGAGAGTGATAGCTTGCCAGTTGGCCAGACCAAGATAACCCAAGCTGGTCAAGATGGCGTGCGTACAATCGTCACCCGTCAGTACATAGTAGATGGCAAAATAGAGAGAAGCCAGGAAATCTCCAACGAAGTGACGACTCCAGCAGTATCAGAAATCGTAACAGTTGGAACAGGCCCTGTTAGCGAGAAACCAACAGACGCTCCAATAAATGAAGTTCCAAGCTTAAAGGTTGAAGAAAAAGATGTTACCACGACGGTAGCAGAACCCTACACTCGAGAACGAGTAGAGAGTGATAGCTTGCCAGTTGGCCAGACCAAGATAACCCAAGCTGGTCAAGATGGAGTCCGTACAATCGTCACCCGTCAGTACATGGTAGATGGCAAAGTAGAGAGAAGCCAGGAACTCTCCAACGAAGTGACGACACCAGTAGTATCGGAGATCGTAACCGTCGGAACAGCTCCTGTTAGCGAGAAACCAACAGACGCTCCTGTAAATGAAGTTCCAAGCTTAAACGTTGAAGAAAAGGATGTTACCACAACAGTGGCCGAACCCTATCCAACTAAGGAAGTGGAAAGTGCAGACCTGCCTTTGGGGCAAAGGGAAGTTAGCCAAGCTGGTCAAGATGGCGTCCGTACGATTGTGACTCGTCAGTATTTAGTAGATGGAAAAGTCGAAAATACAGAGGAAATCTCTAACACTATTACAAAAGAAGCAGTTCCTCAGATCATTAAAGTCGGTACAAAACCAATTTCTACAAATGCGGATCACGCACCTGTGGAACCAGAAAAAGGAACTCTCGACCTCGAACCCTTACACCAATTAGTGGAAGAGGCCGATAGCATTCAGAAAACGCATCAGTATTTCAATGATACCACTGCAGATCAAGAGTCTTATAAACAGGCAGTCGCAAATGCCCAAGCACTCTTTGAGACATCTCATGCCAGTCAAGAACAGGTTGATTCTTTGAAAACAGCCCTTGAAACTGCTAAGAATAATCTAGACGGTCAACCTGTTGATAAGAAAACTCTTGGAGTTGAATTTGACATGAAGGATGTGACTCAGTCTACAGTTGCTTACCAGTATGCTGATGAACAAACCAAACTCCGCTATCGTCGTGCTCTAGATCAGGCCAAGCTCGTTTTGGACAATCCTTTCGCCAATCAAGCCTTGGTCGATCAAGTTCGGACGGATCTCGAGGCAGCTCGTCAAGCTCTGGATGGTGTCAAGAGAAAACCAACACTCTCTCTAGTCAGTGTCGAGAAGGAAGAAGATCAACGCCAAGTTTCTCTTAGCTATCACTTGACGGATGCTACAGCTAGCTATCAATCAGCCAAAGTGCAGCTATACAAGGGTGAAATGTTAATTAAGGAAGTCGACCTTGTGGACCTCACTCAAAAATTGACACTTAATGACTTGGACTACTATACTCCTTATACTCTCAAAACTGTCATGAAATATGACCTGGGTCAAGGGGAACAAACTAGTATAGAGGATCAACGTCCAGTTCAGCTAGATTATAAGAAGGTTGAAATTAAAGACATCGACCGCATCGAACTGTACGGTAAAGATGGTAGTCACTACCGACGTTACCTATCTCTGTCGGAAGTGCCGTCTGATTTGGACAACTACTATGTCCGCATTCAGTCAGATAAGTTCAAGGACATGCTCTTACCTGTTTCTAAGATTACAGACAAGGGCAATGCCTACTCCGTAACGGTATCAGCTAATCAGCTCGTCGAGGGAGAAGGGGACCATTATCGTCCAGATTACTCTTTTGAACTGCCGAAAACGCCTCTTAGCCAAGAAGGTGTCTATACGTCCTTCAAAGCCCTCATAGAGGCCATGAAGTCAAACCCGACTGGAAACTTCAAACTAGGAGCGGATGTTTCAGCAGATGAAATTCAGTTGGAACAGTCTGCAACAAGCTATGTTCCAGAAGAATTTTCAGGTAGCCTAACTAGCCGAGTGGATGGCAAAGATTACACCATCTACAACTTGGCAAAACCACTCTTTGCAACCTTGAAAAATGCCACCATCCAGCAACTGACCTTGAAATCGGCTGCAGTTACAGGCAAGGATTCTATAGGGACCTTGGCTAGCAATGCTCAGAATGCAACGATTACGGATGTTTCTGTAAGTGGTAGTCTATCTGGGAACAAACATATCGGTGGACTCGTAGGAGTTGCCCAAAACACAAAACTAACTAATGTTGCCTTTAAAGGGACAATCTCCAGCACCCAAGATGGGGGGCAGGAGTACAATGTTGGTGGCTTGGTTGGTAATTTCCACGGCAACCAATCACTGGCGCAGAAGAGTCAGGCGGATGTATCTATCCAAGTAATGGGTCGAAATGGAGACCAGCGTGTTGGAGGCTTGGTTGGTCGCATTCAGAATGGAGCTAGATTAGAAACTTCTTATGTGACTGGTTCTATCCAGAATGGAGGTCATTCTGGCCAAGTCGGTGGAGCGATCGGATCTACTTGGAACAATGGACAGGTCCGAAATGTCTTGACCAGTGTCAAGGTTCAAAATGGTCATGCGATGACAGGAGATCCCTATCCTGAGGCTTCTGTTCGGGACTCTTATGTTCTTGAAGGGACTACAGCAAATCGAAAAGATGAGCGTTTTGTCCGTTCTATTTCAGAGGCCGATGCGCAAGCCAAACGTCAGTCCTTTGGAATCACTTCAAACTTGATAGACCAGGAGCCATTGCAGCAAGCTTACCAGCATCAAACAGACTATAGTCGAGTGAGGGGAGCTCAGGAGTCCAGAAAGCAAGCCTACGAAAATGTAGAAAAACTATTACCATTCTACAACAAAGACTTCATCGTTCATACAGCCAACCAATTAGCTGAAGATGATAAACTCAATAAAGTAGCCCTGCTAGATGTGGTTCCGATGAAAGATGAGACACTGATAACAGATGTCAACAGCCATAAGGGTGAAATCAATAGACTGATGCTGCATTATGCAGATAAGACAATCGCTTATCTTGATCTGACCTACAAGGGTGATTTTGCCAATGGCCAGATTGCTGAATATAGCATCGCTGATAAGAATTTGCTCTATACGCCAGAGGCCTTCTTATCTGACTATCAGACCATTAAAGAGAATGTCTTGGATGAACTCAAATCTGTGACCTATGACTCGGCTGCAGTGCGTAAAGTATTAGGGATTGGTGAAACAGCTTCCTTAGATGATCTTTATCTGGAAAAAGCCTTTGAACAAACCAAGGCTGAACTAGGTCAGGAGCTCCTCAAGGTGCTTTCAGTTGACAAGTCGATCAACACCCTAGGCCCTGCCGTAGCGGATGCGATTAGCCAAAAAATTCTGAAGAACAAAGAGGCCTTCATGCTTGGTCTGACCTATCTCAACCGCTGGTACAATGTCAACTATGGAACTTTCAATACCAAAGATCTTAATGCCTATAAGTTTGATTTCTTTGGCAATCAAGCGGCTTCGACACTGGATACCATCATCGCTCTCGGGAACTCTGGAATGGGCAATCTTCGAGCGCAAAACAACTTCAATGCTTACCGACAATCCCTAGCCAAGGAAAAAGGCAAAGGAGACCTCTTTGCTTACTTAGAAAGTCTGCGTGAACTCTTCTTGCCAAATAAAACCAACAGTGAGTGGTTCAAGGAAAATACCAAGGCTTATATCGTAGAAGCTCGTTCAAGTCTGCCAGAAATTCAGGCTAAACAGGACAATGCAGATCGTAAGAGTAAGTATACAATCAAGGTCTACGACAGACTGACTCAGGGAGATTGGGGCTTCAAGCAAATGGTTCTCCAGCTTCTGACCTTACCTGAAAGAGATGTCTTTATCATCAGCAATATGTCGACCATTGCCTTTGGTAGCTTTGGAAGCTACAGGAAAGAAGGTGGCAGAGTTCTCTCAGGCGAGGAACTCCATCGACACGTTGAAAAACTTGTGGATCAATCAGCTGAATGGCAACGAAACCACTATGACATGTGGTACAACATTTTAAGTCCAAACAGGAAATACACTTTATTCAGACGGGTGATCGTTACAGACGGTTTCTTTGTTTACAATGATAAAGGCCAGCAATATTGGGCTCCGCGTAATGATAAGACATCTGTTGCTATGTACAATTTCTTTGGTCCTGCTGGGAAGTATCACGGAGACAATGGACTAGGGGCCTTTGCTAATGGTTATGAAGTCTTCTACGTCTATGACCAGATGCTGGGAGCTTCTGGAACCATGGTGTATACCCATGAAATGACCCACAACTCGGATGGTTCTATCTATTTTGAAGGACATGGTCGTCGTGAGGGTGAAGGACCTGAGAGCTTTGCTACAGGGATGTTAGAGTCTGTAACCAATGTTAGCGAAAAAGGTCTCGTGCTTAATAGCTTCTATCAGGGAGATAAAGATTCGACCACACGTTACCATACCTATGATCCTGTTGCTCGATTCTCCTCAGCAGATGCTCTTCGCGACTACATGCATGGAGTTTTTGACGTACTGAACCTTCTGGATTATGTAGAAGGGGATATTGTTACTGGAGTTCTAACTGATCAACAGAAAATGAAATGGTACCGTAAGGCTGAAAATTATAACTTTGAAAAAACTTCTTATGGTAAACAAGCCCACGCTGATGATCGAATTGTCCCTATAACTGCCGAAGAAGCAGCCAAACTAAAATCTGTCGATGCTCTGGTTGATCATAATATCATTGGACGTCGGGACGGTTGGGATAGGGCTAGCTTTGGACGAAATGGCTACTATGTCATCAATATGTTTGCTTCCTTCTATGCAGCTCTGGACAATCCAACTGGTGCACCTGGTGGGCTTATGTTCCGCCGTAGAGCCTATGAATTACTCGGAGACAAGGGGTACCAGCAAGGATTTGTCCCATATGTATCTGGCCAATACTCTGGCCAAGCGCTTAAAGAAGGTCATAAGACCTACTCAATCTGGAACCGAGGAGATGTCGGAGTAGTTGGAGATGATCTAATCCTTAGAAACCTTTACGGTAGCCAGTATGAATCATGGAAGGATTTGAAGAAAGCGATGTTGAATGAGCGATACAACAAGGCGCAAACATTCCTTCGTCCAATCACCATCGAGTTTGAAGCAGGAAAACTAGATAGCAAACGACAAATTACAATTTCTTCTTATGAGGAATTACAAGATTATATGTACTTAGCAGTACTAGCGGATGCCTCAGCTAAGAACATTGATCGTGCCTTATCAGACAGCTCTAAGAGCAGTGTCGCCCAACTCAAGTATCGTATTTTCAATGCTTATCTACGTGCCACAGACGACTTCAGACAGTCTATCTTTGAAAGATAGACACGAATAAAGAAGATCCAAGTGATCTTCTTTTTTTAGGGAAACGGCTTGCTTAGTACAAAAACGAATGAATTTACAAACAATCTGATACATGACAGAATTCTTACTCTAAATGTCTGTTTAGAAATTTGAAATCATTCACCATCTAGTATATTCGTTTTGAAATTTCTTTTGTTTTTCATGAAAATGTGATAAAATGATAGTTGTAAAAATTTTTTAAGGAGATTTGGATGAAAACAAAAGCACTTGCTCGCGTAAATGCGATTTTTGGTCTTATTTCAGGCATCGTCTTGCTGTTGGCACCTCTTGTTATGTTTATGATAGCTGTCGGGGCTGCTGCGGCGACGGAGGACTCGGATGCAACAGTTGGTATATTGACGATTTTTTCAATTATTTTGGCATTGGTAAAAATTGCTGTCTTGGTTTTAGGAATTGTGTCTATTGTCTATTACAAGGACGATGAACGTGTGACCCCTGCACCGTCTGTTTTGTTTATCGTAGGTGGTTCTGTTGGATTGATCCCATTCTTGGGATGGGTAGGAGGAATTCTGACAATCATTGGTGGATCCCTCTATTTTGGACTTTTGAAAAAATTCGAAATTCAAGAATAATGACTTTTTGTTAGAAATATTTTCAAATAAGAGAAGGCGCTTAGCCTTCTTTTTTTGTCATCAACGACAGATAAATTTTACAGGATAAATAAGCTTTTACATTCGTAAAATCTAAAGCATTTATTTGAGACAAGGAAGTATTTTTATAGTATAATGGTGGATGTGAAATACCTATATCAAAATATAATGCTAGTTATTTTCTTGATAGAAGGTAAAAGTTGAGAGGATTTAGAATGAAAAAGTTTTTTGGAGAGAAGCAACATCGTTTCTCCTTACGAAAATTAGCAATTGGACTTGTGTCAGCTTCGATTTCAAGTCTATTTTTTGTGTCCATTGCGAGTAGTGGAACCGTATTTGCTCAAGAAAATGTAGCTGTTCACTACAAATATGTGACGGATACGGAGCTGAGTGGGCAAGAAAAAGACTTGATTGTCAAGGATATTCCTAAAATTGCGGAAGATAGTGAGAGCACTTACTATCTAGTCTACCGTATGGATGAGAAAGCCCAGCTAGGTCAGTTGCCCAATACAGGTGGGCAGAATAGCCTTATTAGCGTTTTAACAGGTGGAGCCCTAGCTTCGATTGGTCTCCTTATTTTTATTGTATCCAAAAAGAAAGGCAAAAAGAAAGCTCTCTTGAAAGTTGTCTTGATAACAGGGATGGGCAGTGGTTTGGCTTCTTCAGTTCAGGCTATCGAAAATCAACTTTTACTCCAGTATAATCAGGAATACCAATTATCCCAAGGAGATAGTCTGCCTTTGCCACGCACCCTATCGGGTTATACCTATCTAGGCTATATTAAGCAAGAGAAGGACGCTAGTCTGCAAGAAACTGTTGCTAGGGATCAGAAACTTGACTATACGGTTCAACCTCATTTCCAAGCAAACGAAGGTGGACAAAGGGCAGGAGATGAGCAGAAAGCTCCGTCTCCTACAATTCCTGCTGAAAATCAAACCCCTTCTCAAGATTCATCCAATCAAAATCCGTCTGGTCTTGCTAGTGTGGATCCTCAGGACGAAGTCTTGGCTGGTCGCGTGAACAAACCAGAACTCTTATACAAAGACCAAGAGATTGTAACCAAACTAGATGTTTCAGAAGTGGTTCAAGAAAATCCAGAACTAGCAGAGGGAAGCATTCGTGTCAAACAAGAAGGGCGTGCTGGGAAGAAGATTGAGCTTGTTCGCATTTTCACTGTTGAAAACCAAGAAATTTCTAGGGAAGTTCTCTCGACTAAGGTAGAAGAAGCCTTGCCACGTATAGTAGAGAAAGGGACTAAGAAGGCAGTTGCTCCGAGTGAAGCACCTCAGTCTGCAAGAAAAGGAGAGCCTGAGACTCAGGCTCCATTACCAGAATATACAGGCGAGCAAGCGGGAGCGGTTGTAGCCCCAGAAACAGCTGAAAGACCAGAATATACAGGCACCCAAGCAGGAGCAGTCGTTGAACCGGAAAAAGTTGAGCCAGAGGTTGGGGGTGTCCAGTCAGGAGCTTTGGTGGAACCAGAAACGACTGACAAACCAGCCTATACAGGTGAACAGTCTGGAGCAATCGTAGAGCCTGAAAAGGTACCACCGACACAAGAGTATACAGGAACTCAAGCTGGAGCGATTGTTGACCCTGAGATAGCTGAAAAACCAGAATATACAGATACTCAATCAGGTGCGATAGTGGAACCTGAGACTCAATCTTCCTTACCAGAATATAAAGGTGAGCAAGCAGGAGCCATTGTGGAACCGGAACAAGTCGCTCCTCTTCCAGAATATACTGGCAATACCGAGCAAGTAAAACCGGAAGCTCCGACAGAAAAACCAAAAGAAAAAGATCCAGAGAAGACGCTTGAGCTAAGAAATATTTCGGATTTGGAGTTGTATAGTCAGACCAATGGTACTTACAAACAACACGTTTCTTTAGACGGTGTCCCAAGTAATCCAGACACTTACTTTGTCAAGGTTAAATCCTCGTCATTTAAAGATGTCTATCTACCAGTCGCTTCAATAACGGCAGAAACGAAAAATGGGCAGCCAGTTTATAAAATCACAGCCAAGGCTGAGAAACTCCAGCAAGAGCTAGAAAATAAGTATGTCGATAATTTCACCTTCTACCTAGCTAAGAAGGCTAGAGAGGAAACGACAACCTTTACTTCCTTTAGCAACCTGGTCAAAGCTATCAACAAGAATCTCTCTGGAACCTATCATTTAGCAGCTAGTTTGAATGCCAACGAAGTGGAACTGGGACCTGATGAAATATCTTACATCAAGGGCGCCTTTACTGGTCAGTTGATTGGTGAAAAAGATGGCAAGCAGTATGCTATTTACAACTTGAAAAAGCCTCTTTTTGAAACCTTGAGTAGTGCCACAGTAGAAAAATTGAGTCTGAAAAATGTCTCTATTTCAGGGAAAGATGATATTGGTTCATTGGCCTATGAAGCTCAGAATGGCACAAAGATTAAGCAAGTTCACGTCGATGGTGTTCTCGCCGGTGAACGTGGTATCGGTGGTTTGCTGGCTAAGGCGGATCAATCAAGCATTACAGAGAGCAGTTTCAAGGGAAGAATTATCAACACGTATGAAACGACTGCTGCCTACAATATCGGTGGTCTGGTCGGTCATTTGACAGGTGACAAGGCTTTACTTACTAAGTCAAAAGCGACAGTAGCCATTTCGTCCAACACAAATAGTTCAGATCAGACAGTGGGTGGTCTTGCAGGTCTAGTAGATCAGGATGCACAAATCCAAGATAGCTATGCTGAAGGCGATATTAACAATGCCAAGCACTTTGCTAGAGTCGCGGGAGTAGCAGGCTATTTGTGGGATCGAAAAACTAATGAGGAACAGCATGCTGGAAGATTGACCAATGTTCTCAGTGATGTCAATGTAACCAACGGAAATGCCATTACCGGTTACCACTATAATGGAATGAGGGTGAAGGACACATTCAGCAGCAAGGCAAACAGAGTCTACAATGTCACCTTGGTCAAGGATGAGGTCGTCAGCAAGGAATCCTTTGAAGAAAGAGGAACAATGCTAGATGCTTCCCAAATCGAAAGCAAAAAAGTAGCCATTAATCCTCTCCCTCTACCAACAGTGGAGCCCCTCTCAACAAGTGGCAAGAAAGACAGTGATTTTTCTAAGGTAGCCCATTATCAAGCTAAGCGCTCCTTGGCTTATAAGAATATTGAAAAATTGCTACCTTTCTACAACAAGGCAACCATCGTCAAATACGGAAATCTGGTCAATGAGAACAGTCTTTTATATCAAAAAGAACTCTTGTCAGCAGTCATGATGAAGGATGACCAAGTAATCACAGATATTGTTTCCAATAAAGAGACTGCAAACAAACTCTTGCTTCACTACAAGGACCATTCATCTGAGAAGTTGGATCTCAAGTACCAGGCTGATTTCGCCAAATTAGCAGAATACAGTCTAGGCGATACTGGACTTCTCTATACGCCAAACCAATTCCTGTATGACCAAACCTCCATCATCAAGCAAGTCTTACCAGATTTACAAAAGGTTGACTACCACTCAGAAGCCATCAGAAAGACGCTCGGTATTTCTCCAAACGTCAAGCAAACTGAGCTCTATCTAGAAGACCAGTTCGCCAAAACAAAACAACAACTGGAAGACAGTTTGAAAAAACTCTTGTCAGCAGATGCTGGACTTGCCGGTGATAACCCAGTCACCAAGGGCTATCTTGTAGATAAAATCAAACGCAACAAGGAAGCCTTGCTACTTGGTTTGACCTATCTGGAACGGTGGTATAACTTTAGCTATGGTCAGGTGAATGTCAAAGACCTAGTTCTGTACCATCTGGACTTCTTTGGTAAGGGAAATGCTTCGCCACTAGATACTCTGATCGAGTTGGGTAAATCTGGCTTTAACAACCTTCTAGCTAAGAACAACGTTGATACTTATTCTATTAGTCTAGCTAGCCATCATGGAACGACAGATTTATTTAGCACTCTAGAACATTACCGAAAAGTCTTTTTACCAAATACAAGTAACAATGACTGGTTTAAATCAGAGACCAAGGCTTACATCGTCGAAGAAAAATCTAATATTGAAGAAGTCAAAACTAAGCAAGGACAGGCTGGTAGCAAGTATTCTATCGGTGTCTATGACCGCATTACGAGTGCCACATGGAAATACCGCAATATGGTCTTGCCTCTCCTAACCTTGCCAGAGAGATCTGTCTTTGTCATCTCGACCATGTCTAGTCTAGGATTTGGAGCCTATGATCGCTACCGCAATAGCGAGCATAAAGCAGGCAAGGCTCTCAATGATTTTGTAGAAGAAAATGCGCGTGAAACAGCCAAACGTCAGCGAGATCACTACGATTATTGGTATCGTATTTTAGATAATGAGGGACGTGAAAAACTCTATCGTACGATTCTCCTTTATGATGCCTATAAATTTGGTGATGACACAACATCTGGAAAAGCTACAGTGGAGTCTAAGTTTGATAGCGCCAATCCAGCTATGAAGAACTTCTTTGGACCAGTTGGCAATAAGGTAGTACACAACCAGCATGGAGCTTACGCAACAGGGGATGGCGTCTACTATATGTCTTACCGTATGCTCGACAAGGATGGAGCCATTACTTATACCCATGAAATGACCCATGATTCGGATCAAGATATTTACCTTGGTGGTTATGGTCGAAGAAGTGGCTTGGGACCAGAGTTCTTCGCAAAAGGCTTATTGCAAGCCCCTGACCAACCAAGTGACGCAACCATTACCATCAACTCCATCTTGAAACACTCAACATCAGATAGTACAGAAGGATCCCGTCTGCAAGTCTTGGATCCGACAGAAAGATTCCAAAACGCAGCAGATCTTCAAAACTATGTCCACAACATGTTTGACCTTATCTACATGTTAGAATATCTCGAAGGGCAATCAATCGTTAATAAACTAAGTGTTTACCAGAAAATGGCGGCTCTCAGAAAAATTGAGAACAAGTATGTGAAAGATCCAGCAGATGGAAATGAGGTTTACGCCACTAACGTAGTCAAAGAATTGACAGAAGCAGAGGCTCGAAACCTGAATAGTTTTGAAAGTTTGATTGACCATAACATCTTATCAGCTCGTGAGTACCAGTCTGGTGACTATGAACGAAATGGCTACTATACCATTAAACTTTTTGCTCCGATTTATTCAGCTCTCAGCAGTGAGAAAGGCACGCCAGGGGACCTTATGGGACGCCGGATCGCTTACGAACTTTTGGCTGCCAAAGGCTTTAAGGATGGAATGGTACCTTATATCTCTAACCAATACGAAGAAGCTGCCAAACAAAAAGGTAAAACTATCAATCTCTATGGTAAAGAACGAGGATTGGTGACAGATGATCTTGTATTGGACAAGGTGTTTGAAGGCAAGTATTCATCTTGGGCTGCCTTTAAGAAAGCCATGTATAAAGAACGTGTGAAGCAGTTTGGGAACTTGAAGCAAGTGACCTTTAAAGATCCGACAAAACCATGGCCAAGCTATGCGACCAAGACCATCAATAGTGTGACTGAATTGCAAGCCCTTATGGACCAAGCTGTGCTACAGGATGCAGTGGCTCCTCGTTGGAGTGACTATAAGCCAGAGATTGACAGTGCAGTTCATAAGTTGAAGAGAGCAATCTTTAAGGCCTATCTTGACCAAACAAACGATTTCAGAACCTCTATTTTTAAGAAATAAGGGTTGGAAAATGAAAAGGGAGGATCGACAGATTTTCTCTTTTTATGTCCGGCTGTTTGAAAGCAGGTAGGCGATTTGTTTGTGACGGAGAAGGTCTTTTGTTTCTGGAGCAAATATGGTAGAATGATAGCTACGATAGAAGGAGGTTTTTATGGAGAGAGATAGATTGGTTCGACTCAATTGGAGACTGGGCATGGTGGCAGGAGTGACCTTACTTTTGGGACCTGTCCTACGATTTTTGCTATCCTATACAGGGGCCATCATCTATAAAGATCCTTCAAAAATGCTGGTCGTCACGGTTGCCTTTTCCCTGCTCCTGACATTTTTTAAGATTTTGATGATTGCATTAGGAACCTTTATGCTAATCTATTTCGAAGAGGACCAACAACTTCGAATGCTGCCTTCTATTTTATTTATCATTGGTGGCGTGCTGGGCTTTCTTTCGGCGACCGAGTGGATAGGAGGGGTTCTAATCATTAAAGGTGCTGTTTCTTTTTCTAAATTTTTGAAAGAAGTCCGTGGCCTTGTCTGATAGTCTAGTGAAACAATCCGTTTGAGGGTTGTTTTTTTATTTAAAGAATTATCTGGCGAAAGAATATGTTAGCAAAATGCTTTTTTTATAAGAAAACATGATGTCATACAACTTGAAAAAATAAAAAGAGAATATTATGAAACAATCTTTCATTACATCGTATTTAACATTCTATTTAAAAGCTTCCATTACTTTAGAGGGAGTCTTTATAAAAACTTCTAACCCTAATACTATTTTAAAAGTTATTCCACTGGGTTCTCAAAATAAAACAATTCCTGTTGATCATGTTGCAAGTGTAGATAGTTCATTTCGTCTTGATTTCAAATCATTTGCTTGGGGTATAATTTTCGCTCTTATTGGCCTTTTAATGATGCAAAATTCATTTATCGGAGGATTGATATTAGCGGCTTATTATATATTAACAGTGCTAAGCGCTTTTCAAACTCTACTAGTTTTGCATCTTACTTCTGGTGGAACACATGTTGTCAGTGTGGTAGTATTTGAAAAAGCTAATCTTGAAAATTGCAAAGAAACAATTGAAGGTCTAATTCATAATCGTTACAATGATACTAATGTAACTAAGAATACTGATCGTTTAATTGATGCTTTAAATAACAAATAATTACAATCGTTTCTTGATTGAATATCGCGAATTAATAATAACTAGATGAGAGGACACTGTTCTCTCTTTTTAGTTGATTTTAACTAGCTTTTTTGTGAAAAATTGTGTAAAATAGAATAGATAAACGAGGGAAACCTCGAAAAATAAAAGGAGAATCCATCTAATGGTAAAATTGGTTTTTGCTCGCCACGGTGAGTCTGAATGGAACAAAGCTAACCTTTTCACTGGTTGGGCTGATGTTGATTTGTCTGAAAAAGGAACACAACAAGCGATTGACGCTGGTAAATTGATCAAAGAAGCTGGTATTGAATTTGACCAAGCTTACACTTCAGTATTGAAACGTGCGATCAAAACAACAAACTTGGCTCTTGAAGCTTCTGACCAATTGTGGGTTCCAGTTGAAAAATCATGGCGCTTGAACGAACGTCACTACGGTGGTTTGACTGGTAAAAACAAGGCTGAAGCTGCTGAACAATTTGGTGATGAGCAAGTTCACATCTGGCGTCGTTCATACGATGTATTGCCTCCAAACATGGATCGTGATGATGAGCATTCAGCACACACTGACCGTCGTTACGCTTCGCTTGACGACTCAGTTATCCCAGATGCTGAAAACTTGAAAGTGACTTTGGAACGTGCCCTTCCATTCTGGGAAGACAAAATCGCTCCAGCACTTAAAGATGGTAAAAACGTATTCGTAGGAGCTCACGGTAACTCAATCCGTGCCCTTGTAAAACACATCAAACAATTGTCTGATGACGAAATCATGGACGTGGAAATCCCTAACTTCCCACCATTGGTATTCGAATTTGACGAAAAATTGAACGTAGTTTCTGAATACTACCTTGGAAAATAATCTATAAACAGAAAGCCTAGGGTTCCTAGGCTTTTTTGTTTTTGCTTCTAGTTACCAACCAGTTGAAAAAGCCTTATAATGATAGTAAAGAGTGACTTAATTGTAAGAAAAGTAGATATGCTTGAAGCTCTGAAATCAGTAGAGTAATTCACGGTTTTAAACAGTAAATCAGTTGACAAAGTCCCTGCTTCTTGGTAGAATAAGAACTGTCGTAAAGACAAATAACTTCTTCTTGGTTACAGGCATGCCAACCTGTCACTCGGATGAAGCCAAATAAAAAGGAGAAACATCATGGCAATCTCAAAAGAGAAAAAAAATGAAATCATCGCACAATATGCACGTCACGAAGGTGATACAGGTTCAGTAGAGGTTCAAGTTGCTGTCCTTACTTGGGAAATCAACCACCTTAACGAACACATCAAACAACACAAAAAAGACCACGCTACTTACCGTGGATTGATGAAGAAAATCGGTCGCCGTCGTAACTTGCTTGCATACTTGCGTAAAAACGACGTTAACCGTTACCGTGAGTTGATCAACTCTCTTGGACTTCGTCGCTAATCTTGCGTCTAAAACGTTTCTATACTTCGTTGCCTTCGCCTCGATGTACCATCAGTACAATCTTCGGCTTGTCGCCTAGTCTATAAACGTTTTATCCAGCAAGAATTATGATGCTAAGGGCGTTAAAAATCCGTATGAAAATAGGGAAAGGACACAGTGTTCGATAAACACAAGGAGTTTCATCTTTTTAACTAGGATTTTAGCCCGAGCTCAAATCAAGCTCTCTGATTTCAGAGGGCTTTTTCTATATATGCTTCTGTCCTTGTTCATCTAATAGAAATATGGTATACTTTTCATGAGAATTTTCTAAATTTTTAAAATTCTATCAAAGGAGGTTTGCATGCTTTCCAAATTTTCTGGAAGCCGACGGGACCTGCAATTTGTGTTACTTTTAGGTATTTTGCTAGCTACTTTAGGGATTTCCCTCTTTCTAGCAGTTTCAATGGGATCCGTTGCGATTGATCTAGGCGATACCTATCGGATTATTTTGAGCAGGTTGGGGTTTCCTCTTGAGATAGGAGAGGTTTCCAAGTCCACTCTTGCCATTGTATGGAACATGAGATTCCCCCGAGTATTGTTAGGTCTGATAGTAGGGGCTGGTCTTTCTATGTGTGGTAGCGTGATGCAGTCTACAGTGAACAATCCCATCGCTGAGCCCTATGTCTTAGGCATCTCTGCGGGTGCAACTCTAGGGGCAACTTTGAGCATCATTCTTGGTTTAAAAGTGGTGATTAGCCTTGGAGCTTTTCTTGGAGCGATTTTGGCAACCATTGCTGTCCTCATCATTGCCTCTATGCAGGGAAGGATGACGACTTCTAGTCTAATCTTATCAGGAACGGTGGTCAACGCTCTCTTTCTAGCCTTTTCCAACTTTATTATCTCAGTCGGCGCTAATGCGGACAGTGTGATGACCATTAAGTTTTGGACCATGGGTTCGCTTGCTGGGACTTCCTGGTCTGACATAGTCCTGCCAACTATAGTAGTAGGAATGGCTTTTCTATTTTTCTCTACTCAGTATCGTGTTTTTAATGCGATGATGATGGGAGATGAGGCTGCTTTAACTTTGGGGATTCCCTTACGCTTCTATTGGTATCTTTATGTGACCATGGTGGCTGTGCTGACAGCAGTCTTAGTGGCAACTTGTGGGATTATTGGATTTGTCGGTCTCATTACTCCCCATTTAGCTCGAGGGTTAGTAGGGACGAATTACAGGAGACTTTTTCCCGTTGCGACCTTACTGGGTGCCCTCTTTGTCGTCTGGGCAGATGTTCTTTCTCGTGTCATCATTCCAAATGCCGAGCTGCCGATTGGTATTTTCACAGCCTTAGTAGGTGCTCCCTTCTTTATTTACATTGTTGGAGGTAGGCGAAGGGAGGTGAGGACCTGATATGGACTTGATTTGTCAGGATGTCCACTTTGGACTAGGAGAGAAAAAAATCCTCAAAGGAGTTTCTCTTAAAGTTGAGGGGCATCAATTTCACACGATACTAGGACCAAATGGAAGTGGAAAAACCAGCCTGCTTAAACTCCTCTATCGTCAGGAAAAGGCGGACAAAGGCTTGATAAGCCTAGATGGAAAGTCGCTGGAGCATTGGTCACTCAAAGAAACAGCCAAGCAAATGGCAGTTGTCACCCAGTTTAATCAATTGCAGTTTGATTGTACAGTTGAGGAAATCGTCTTGCTGGGCAGAACGCCCCACCTCTCTTTTCTACAAAAGGAAAAGGAAAGAGATTATGTCCTCGTTCAAGATGCCCTCGTCAAGGTAGATATGCTTGAGAAGAAAACTCGTCTCTATTCGTCTCTATCAGGGGGGGAGAAACAACGAGTCTTATTAGCCCGCGCCTTGGCGCAAGAACCGACTCTCTTGCTCCTGGACGAACCAACCAATCACCTGGATATCAAGTATCAGCTAGACTTGTTGGCCATTGTGAAGAATCTCAAAGTCAATGTTTTAGCTGTCCTACATGATATTCAACTTGCTTGTCGCTATTCGGATTATCTCTATCTGATGAAAGAGGGAGAAATCCTTTACCAAGGGACTCCAAAGGAGACCATCACCCCTGAGTCATTGCAAACTGTATACGGAGTTCAAAGTCAGGTTACTTGGACCGAGGATCAGCAAGCTATGATTCACTATTTATAAGAAAGAAAAGGAAAACAAGATGAAAAAAACACTAAGCATTTTACTCGTGACAGTAGCTACCTTAACCATGGCAGCTTGTGGTAACACTACTACTGAAAAAGCTACCACACAGTCTAGTACAGAAACAAGTCAAAAGGCCAGCACAGAGACGACTTATCCGTTAACGGTCAAGACCTTTGATGCTAAGGGAAATGAAGTCGAACAAGTCTTTGACAAGGCACCTGAAAAAGTTATCACCAACAATCTTTCAACCACTGAAATCTTATTGGAGTTAGGCTTGAAGGATAAAATTGCTGGCATGCTTAACCCTGATAATGCTGTGACGGACAAATACAAGGACGCTATTGCGACGATTCCTCAAATTGGGGACAAAAAAACAGTCTCACAAGAGACAGTCCTTTCTTATGAGCCGGACGCAGTAATGGGTCGAAACATGATGTTTTCTGAAAAATCCTTGGGAACAGTTAGCACTTGGAATGAAAACAAAATCCCAGTCTATACACAAAAAGCTTCTCTTTCAACGATTCAGCAAGATTTGGGAAATATCGTAGAAGATGTCAAAAATCTTGGAATGATTTTTAATGTTCAGGACAAGGCCAATGAATACGCAACCCAATTACAAGCTAAAATTGACGCTGTTAAGAAAGCAAACCCGACAAGCCAAGGTGAAAAGAAAAAGGCTTTGATTATGGTTGCTTATAATGACGAAACCTTTGGTGCTTACAAGTCTGCTTTGCAAGAAAGCTTGTTGAATCAACTTGGTTATACCAACGTTGCAACGGGAACATCAGGCTTGACCTTGGAAAATCTTGTGTCAATGGATCCTGAGTTGATTATCTATGTAACCAGCGACCGCAATAAAAAATTGGATGCCAACGCAGTAGAGTTGATGAAGGCAAATGAAGTTTTAGAAAATGTTCCTGCAATTAAGAATCAAAAAATCATGACCATCTCTTACGATGAGTTGATGGACTATGGTCCAGCAGTGATTGATTCCCTTGAGAAAATCAATGACTTTATCAATAAATAATGAGTTTGATTGGGAAGGGATCCAAGTCAAGGTCAGCCTTCCTTCGACCTATGATTCCAATCAAACCTATCCAGCGATTCTCTTGAATGATGGAAACTTGGATTTCCTATCTTCCCTTTCTGAATCTGTGATTTTAGTGGGCTTGTCCTCTAAAAATCGCCTAGACGACTACACTCCCTGGAAGGCATCTGCTCTGAGAGAGGGGGCTCCAGATTTTGGTGGTCAGGCAACTACCTATCATGGTCAATTATTTGGAGGTCTTTTAGATAAGTTGCAGTCGCTTTATCGTCTGGACGAAGATCGTCTTGCCTATGGAGGGTATTCACTAGGTGGTTTGGCGGCAGTATACAGTCTTTTCCATTTTGACAAGGTCTCCTGTATCTTCTCTATCTGCGGTTCCTTTTGGTATCCTGATTTTGCGACTTATTGCAGGGAAGAAGAGGTGAAAAATTTGGACTGTTTACTGTATTTACAGAATGGTCAAACAGAGGGAGCCCATCATATCAATCGCTTGGCTCAAGCACCAGTCTATGCTGAGCAGATTCATACCAGTCTTCAGAAACACTATCCGACTGGTCAGTTTGTCTTTGATCCCTATGGGCATCATGAGCAAGTGTCTGAACGATTCCTAGCCTTTTCCAATTGGTTGGCCCAAAAATGGAAAATTGCATAAAAGAAATATCCCTTGGTAAAAGCCAAGGGATAATTGTATTTTTTAACCAAGTTTCTCTCTCTTCTTATCTGGATTCCAGATAAAGCTTGCGATGAAGGTAAAGATAATTGTTAGGATACCAACAATCACAGCAAGGATGAGGGCTGGGATTCGGACAAACCACCAGATTGGGTTTGGTTTTTTATCATTGTGCCATTGCTTGGTTTCTTCGTCTAAACGTTGGAATTCAGCTTGAATGCGGTCTGCAACCATTTCGATTCCTTCATCATTCATTTTCTTGATATCTGAGATATCGATAGGATTTCCAAAGTTCATATCCACACGTTCACGGCTGACTAAGCCTTTCAAGGTCATGGGACCGGTGTAGGTAACAGGCATGATACGGACCCTAGCCATTTTAGCAATCAAGGCAACTCCCCCCTTGACATCATTTGAGTGACGGCTCCCACTTGGAAACATGATGAGAGAGCGGTCGCTTTTTTTGAGGACGTTGATAGGGTACTTGACGGCAGAGGCACTAGGTTTTTCCCGGTCGATAGGAAAGGCGCCACACATACGGATCCACCAGCCAAAGATACGGTTGTTAAACAGCTCTTTTTTGGCCATAAAGATGAACTGTTTTGGCTTGGTCGCAAAGGCCATGTAAACAGGATCCCACCAGGTACGGTGAGGTGCGACAAGGATATAGTTTTCGTCCCGGCTAGGGATTTTATCAGTATTGTGATAGTGGGCATTGCCATTGATGGACCACAAGATCAGCATGACTAGTCCACGCAAATAAGTATAAAACATGAGATCTCCTTCGATTGTATTGCTTTTATTATTATACCTTATCAAAAGACTACTGGCAAACTTTTTCAGTTATCAGCCAACAGTTTTAGATGGGATTAGAATTCTTTTAAAAAAAATGATATGATAGAGTTTATGGATAAAAATAAGATAATGGGATTAACCCAAAGAGAAGTCAAGGAAAGACAGGCTCAAGGTTTGGTCAATGACTTTACCGCTTCAGCCAGTACCAGTACTTGGCAAATCTTTAAACGAAATGTTTTTACACTTTTTAACGCATTAAACTTTGTTATTGCCCTAGCGCTGGCCTTTGTGCAGGCTTGGAGCAATCTGGTCTTCTTTGCCGTTATCTGCTTTAACGCTTTTTCTGGGATTGTGACTGAGCTGCGGGCTAAACACATGGTGGACAAGCTCAATCTCATGACCAAGGAAAAGGTCAAAACCATTCGTGAGGGTCAAGAAGTTGCTCTCGATCCAGAAGAGTTGGTTCTAGGAGATGTCATTCGTTTGTCTGCTGGGGAGCAGATTCCTAGTGATGCTCTGGTTCTGGAAGGATTTGCGGAAGTCAATGAAGCCATGTTGACGGGGGAGAGTGATTTGGTGCAAAAGGAAGTGGATGCCTTGCTCTTGTCAGGGAGTTTCCTAGCCAGTGGCGCAGTTTTGGCTCAAGTTCACCATGTCGGGGCAGAAAACTATGCTGCCAAACTCATGCTGGAAGCTAAGACAGTGAAACCAATCAACTCCCGTATCATGAAATCGCTGGACAAGCTAGCTGGTTTTACTGGGAAGATTATCATTCCCTTTGGTCTGGCTCTCTTGCTAGAAGCCTTGATTTTAAAAGGCTTACCTCTCAAGTCATCCGTTGTAAATTCGTCAACAGCCCTCTTGGGTATGTTGCCCAAGGGAATTGCCCTTTTAACCATCACTTCGCTCTTAACAGCTGTGATCAAACTGGGTTTGAAAAAGGTTTTAGTGCAGGAGATGTACTCTGTTGAGACCTTGGCGCGCGTGGATATGCTCTGTCTGGATAAGACGGGGACCATCACCCAAGGAAAGATGCAGGTGGAGGCGGTTCTTCCTCTGACGGAAACTTATAGTGAAGAGGCTATTGCCAGTATTCTAACCAGCTACATCGCTCATAGTGAGGATAAAAATCCAACAGCTCAAGCCATTCGCCAGCGTTTCCAAGGACAGGTTGCCTATCCTATGCTCTCGAATCTTCCCTTCTCTAGCGACCGCAAGTGGGGAGCTATGGAGTTAGAAGGGCTAGGAACGGTTTTCTTAGGTGCGCCTGAGATGTTGTTGGACTCTGAAGTCCCAGAAGCTAGAGAGGCCCTAGAGAGAGGGTCGCGTGTCTTGGTCTTGGCACTCAGTCAGGAAAAACTAGATCATCACAAACCACAGAAACCGTCTGATATACAAGCCCTGGCATTGCTGGAGATCTTGGACCCGATTCGAGAAGGAGCAGCTGAGACACTAGACTATCTTCGTTCCCAGGAAGTGGGCCTCAAGATTATCTCTGGTGATAATCCAGTCACGGTTTCAAGCATTGCCCAGAAGGCTGGTTTTGCAGACTATCACAGCTATGTAGATTGCTCAAAAATCACGGATGAGGAATTGATTGCTATGGCTGAAGAGACAGCAATTTTTGGTCGTGTTTCCCCTCATCAAAAGAAACTCATCATCCAAACGCTGAAAAAAGCAGGGCATACAACGGCAATGACAGGGGACGGAGTCAATGATATCCTGGCCCTTCGTGAGGCAGATTGTTCGATCGTGATGGCGGAGGGAGATCCGGCGACTCGCCAGATCGCCAATCTAGTTCTCTTGAACTCAGACTTCAATGATGTTCCAGAGATTCTCTTTGAAGGCCGTCGGGTGGTCAATAACATTGCCCATATCGCACCGATTTTCTTGATTAAGACCATCTATTCCTTCTTGCTTGCAGTCATCTGTATTGCCAGTGTTTTACTAGGACGGTCTGAGTGGATTTTGATTTTCCCTTTCATTCCGATCCAGATTACCATGATCGACCAGTTCGTGGAAGGTTTCCCGCCGTTCGTTCTGACTTTTGAGCGAAATATCAAGCCTGTTGAGCCAAATTTCCTCAGAAGATCCATGCTTCGTGCCCTACCAAGTGCCCTCATGGTCGTGTTCAGCGTTCTTTTTGTGAAAATTTTTGGAGCGAGTCAAGGTTGGTCTGAGTTAGAAATCTCAACCCTACTCTATTATCTCCTTGGGTCTATCGGTTTCTTATCCGTATTTAGAGCCTGCATGCCATTCACCCTCTGGCGTGTCCTCTTGATTGTCTGGTCAGTAGGGGGCTTTCTAGCCACAGCTCTTTTCCCAATGATCCAAAAGTTGCTTGAAATTTCGACCTTAACAGGACAAACATTGCCTGTTTATGGGGCCATGATGTTGGTCTTTACCGTGATTTTCATTCTAACTAGTCGTTACCAATCCAGAAAATAAAGAAAGACTGCAATCTGTGGATTGCGGTCTTTTTAAGTGGAAGATTGCTAGCTGATACTCAATGAAAATCAAAGAGCAAACTAGGAAACTAGCCGCAGGCTGTACTTGAGTACGGCAAGGCGACGGTGACGCGGTTTGAATTTGATTTTTGAAGAGTATGAAATGTGGTATAATAAAAGGTAATAGAGTTTTGGAAAGTGAGAGAAGATGATTTCAAAGAGATTAGAAATGGTGGCGTCCTTTGTACCACAGGGAGCTATTTTACTAGATGTGGGAAGTGACCATGCTTATCTGCCCATCGAGTTAGTTGAGAGAGGCCAAATCAAAAGCGCCATTGCAGGTGAGGTGGTGGAAGGCCCCTACCAGTCAGCGGTGAAAAATGTTGAGAATCACGGTCTAAAGGAGAAAATCCAAGTCCGTTTAGCCAATGGCTTAGCGGCATTTGAAGAGGTAGACCAAGTCTCGGTTATCACCATTGCTGGTATGGGTGGCCGTTTGATTGCTACCATATTGGAAGAAGGCTTGGACAAGCTAGCTAATGTAGAGCGTTTAATCCTCCAACCCAATAATCGTGAAGACGACTTGCGCATTTGGTTGCAAGATCACGGTTTTCAGATCGTAGCAGAAAGCATCCTAGAAGAGGCTGGCAAGTTTTATGAAATTCTAGTGGTGGAAGCGGGACAAATGAAGCTATCAGCAAGTGATGTCCGTTTTGGACCTTTCTTGTCCAAAGAAGTCAGCCCAGTCTTTGTCCAAAAATGGCAAAAGGAAGCTGCTAAGTTAGAGTTTGCCCTTAATCAAATCCCAGAAAAAAATATGGAAGAACGTCAAGTTTTAGTAGATAAAATTCAAGCCATCAAGGAGGTGCTTCATGCTAGCAAGTGAAGTCATTAAATGCTATGAAGCCTTTTGCCCCCAGGAATTCTCAATGGAGGGTGATAGTCGTGGCCTGCAAATCGGTACTTTGGACAAGGATATCCAAAGTGTTATGGTGGCTCTCGATATTCGTGAAGAAACGGTGGCAGAGGCCATTGAAAAGGGTGTGAACTTGATTATCGTTAAGCACGCGCCTATCTTTCGTCCCATCAAAGACTTGGTAGCCAGCCGTCCGCAAAATCAGATTTACATCGACCTCATCAAGCATGACATTGCAGTGTATGTCAGCCATACCAATATTGACATTGTTGAAAATGGTCTCAATGACTGGTTCTGCCAGATGCTAGGAATCGAGGAGACGACTTATCTGCAGGAAACTGGCCCAGAACGTGGGATTGGTCGTATTGGGAATATTCAGCCTCAGACATTTTGGGAAATGGCCCAGCATGTTAAGCAAGTCTTTGGTCTTGATAGTCTTCGCATGGTGCATTATCAAGAGAGTGATTTGAAGAAGGAAATTTCAAGAGTTGCCATTTGCGGTGGTAGTGGTCAGTCTTTCTATCCTGATGCTTTGGCAAAGGGGGCAGATGTCTATATTACCGGTGATATCTACTACCATACAGCACAGGATATGTTGTCAGATGGCTTGTTGGCGCTGGACCCGGGCCACTATATCGAAATTCTTTTTGTCGAAAAAATTGCTGACCTCCTTAATCAATGGAAGGCAGAAAAGGATTGGACCATTGATATCATACCTAGCCAAGCATCGACCAATCCTTTCCACCATATCTAGTTAGGAAGTGAAGACAATGAAAAAAGTTGCCATTATTGGAGCAGGGATTGTAGGGGCAACTGCTGCCTACTACCTCTCCAAAGAAGCAGATTTAGAGGTGACCGTTTTTGACCATGGACAGGGTCAAGCAACCAAGGCGGCAGCGGGAATTATCAGTCCTTGGTTTTCCAAACGCCGAAATAAAGCCTGGTACAAGATTGCGCGCTTGGGAGCTGACTTTTATGTGGGTTTGTTGGCTGATTTAGAAAAGTCTGGTCAGGAAATCGACTTTTACCAACGCTCAGGAGTTTTTCTCTTGAAAAAGGACGAATCCAAGCTAGAAGAACTCTATGAACTAGCCCTCCAGCGTAGGGAAGAATCTCCCTTGATAGGCCGGTTAGCTATTCTGGACCAAGCATCTGCTAATAACTACTTTCCTGGTCTGCGAGGATTTGACCGCCTGCTCTATGCTTCTGGTGGAGCGAGAGTAGATGGCCACCTCTTAGTGAATCGTTTGCTAGAAGCCAGTCAAGTCAAGCTGGTCAAAGAAAAAGTGAGTCTGACACCTTTAGCAGCAGGTTACCAGATTGGTGAAGAAGTGTTTGATCAAGTTATTTTGGCAACGGGAGCTTGGTTGGGGCATATTTTGGAGCCTTTAGGATATGAAGTCGATGTTCGTCCTCAAAAGGGACAACTACGAGATTATCAGCTCTCCAAAGACCTAGCATCTCACCCTGTTGTCATGCCAGAAGGGGAGTGGGATTTGATTCCTTTTGCAGGTGGGGAATTGTCCTTAGGCGCTACCCACGAAAATGATATGGGATTTGACTTGACGGTAGATGAAACCTTGCTGCAACAAATGGAGGAAGCAGCCTTGCCATCCTACCCAGCCTTGGCTGAAGCTACTATAAGAGGTGAGCGAGTAGGAATCCGCGCCTATACCAGTGACTTCTCCCCATTTTTTGGGCAAGTCCCAGGCTTAGAAGGTGTCTATGCGGCTAGTGGGCTAGGGTCATCAGGTCTCACAACTGGGCCTATCATTGGTTACCACTTAGCCCAACTAGCTCAAGAAAAGGAGTTAACCCTGGACCCTGCAGCCTATCCAATTGCAAACTATGTCAAACGAGTAAAAAGAGAATAGAATTTTACTGAAATTTTAGCCTACCCTCTAGGATGGCAAATGACATTCCCTATCAAAAATGATAAAATAAGAAAAAATAATCCGAGAATCGAGGAAAAAAGATGCAAGAAAAGATTTTGGTAACTGGTGGTGCCGGATTTATTGGAACCCACACTGTTATTGAGTTGATCCAAGCAGGTCATCAAGTGGTTGTGGTGGATAATCTTGTCAATAGCAATCGTAAAAGTTTAGAAGTTGTTGAAAGAATCACAGGAGTTGAGATTCCTTTTTATGAGGCAGATATCCGTGATACTGATACTCTCAGAGATATTTTCAAGCAGGAAGAACCGACTGGTGTGATTCACTTTGCTGGTTTGAAGGCTGTTGGCGAATCAACCCGTATCCCTCTTGCCTACTATGACAACAATATCGCTGGAACTGTCAGCCTTCTAAAAGCTATGGAAGAAAATAACTGTAAGAACATCATCTTCAGTTCTTCGGCGACAGTTTACGGAGATCCTCATACAGTTCCAATCTTAGAAGATTTCCCACTTTCAGTGACCAATCCATACGGTCGTACCAAGCTCATGCTAGAGGAAATTTTGACGGATATCTACAAGGCAGACTCAGAATGGAATGTGGTCTTGCTTCGTTACTTTAATCCAATCGGAGCGCATGAAAGTGGAGACCTAGGAGAAAATCCAAATGGAATTCCAAACAATCTCTTACCTTATGTTTCACAAGTAGCAGTGGGCAAACTAGAACAAGTGCAAGTATTTGGAGATGATTACGATACAGAAGATGGAACTGGTGTTCGTGACTATATCCATGTTGTAGACCTAGCCAAAGGTCACGTTGCAGCTTTGAAAAAACTTCAAAAAGGTTCAGGTCTAAACATTTATAACCTTGGGACTGGTAAAGGTTACTCAGTTCTTGAAATTATCCAAAATATGGAAAAAGCAGTGGGACGTCCTATTCCTTACCGCATCGTAGAACGCCGCCCAGGTGATATAGCTGCCTGCTACTCAGACCCAGCAAAAGCCAAAGCAGAGCTCGGATGGGAAGCAGAACTCGACATCACCCAAATGTGTGAAGACGCATGGCGTTGGCAAAGCAAGCATCCAAATGGATTTGAAGACTAAGATGATGATTTCAATCATTGTCCCATGTCTAAACGAAGAGGAAGTACTTCCTCTTTTTTATCAGTCTGTGGAAGCTCTGCTTCCTGACTTGGGAGCAGAGGTCGAATATGTCTTTGTAGACGATGGCTCAGGTGATGGGACCTTAGAGCTTTTGAAGGCCTATCGGGAACAAAATCCTGCGGTCCGTTATGTCTCATTCTCACGAAATTTTGGGAAAGAGGCAGCCTTATACGCAGGCTTGCAGCATGCAACTGGAGACTTGGTGGTCGTGATGGATGCAGACCTCCAGGATCCTCCTAGTATGCTACTTGAGATGAAAGCCTTACTAGACCAAAATGCAGACTTGGACTGTGTTGGGACACGGAGAACTAGTCGGGAGGGAGAACCCTTTTTCCGCAGTTTCTGTGCTGACGTCTTTTACCGCCTCATGCAAAAAATTAGCCCAGTAGCCTTGCCCTCAGGTGTCCGTGATTTTCGCATGATGAGAAGATCTGTGGTGGATGCTATTTTATCCTTGACAGAGTCCAATCGTTTTTCTAAGGGCCTCTTTGCTTGGGTGGGTTTTAAAACGCACTATCTCGACTATCCAAATGTCGAAAGACAGGCTGGCAAGACCAGTTGGAGTTTTAGGCAGCTCTTTTTCTACTCGATTGAAGGGATTCTCAACTTTTCAGATTTTCCCTTGAGTATAGCCTTTGTAGCGGGACTTCTATCTTGTTTTATTTCTTTTGTGATGACTGTTTTTGTGGTGTTTCGGACCCTTATCTTGGGAAATCCGACATCTGGTTGGACCTCTTTGATGGCTGTCATCCTCTTTCTTGGAGGGATTCAACTCCTGACGATTGGGATTCTCGGTAAGTATATCAGTAAGATCTATCTAGAGACCAAAAAAAGACCACTCTATCTCGTCAAAGAAAAAAGTGACCTTTCTATTGTTGAAGGAAAAAAATAACCAAAAAAGACTATAATTTTACCTAGAAATATGCTAAACTAGTAAGTGTGGGAAAAATGAGAAAAAATCAATTATATTTATTCCCTGCTTCCTACGATGGATCTTTTAGAAGCGCTCTTGTAGGACAATTTTTGATGGCCTCCAGAACATCGCTGGTCTCAGCGATTTCTCTTTGCAATTCAACTGGATCATCGTAAAATCGAACGATTCCATTATCATGGTAATCAAAGAGTTCAGAATAGGTTTGGCAAAGCCCGCAGGCGATGCACCGTTCGGGTATAAGTGTGACTTTCATATTTATATTGTAATAAGAAAATGTAAAAAAAACAAGGAGTAAGGTATGGAAAAAGAACCGTGGCAAGAAGATATTTACGAAAACAATGAGGAAGAAACAAGATCAGAGCGTCGACACCGGAAACAAAAAGGGAAAGGCGTAGTTGCCAATCGTGTCTTGACAGTTCTAGCTAGCCTCTTCTTTGTAATTGTTGTAGCGATGGTAGTTGTATTGATTTACCTATCAACCGGTGGAAGCAATCGTACATCATCTTTGAAGGACTTCTATGATGCATCGTCTCCTTCTACAAGTTCAAGTTCTAAAGTGGAAGAATCATCATCTTCAAGTAGCAAGGTAGAGGAAACAGCTTCTTCTGAATCAACACCTTCACAGAGCAGTTCGGAAGAACATACTACAGAGGGTGAAGGAACACTTACAGTACAGCCTGGAGAGGGAGAAGCAGCTCTTGCTCAACGTGCAGGGATTTCCATTGCCCAGCTAGAAGCCCTAAATCCTTCTCATATGTCATCTGGATCTTGGTTTGCCAACCCAGGTGATGTGATTAAGACAAGATAGGAGTCGGTCATGAAGACAATTCAAATTGCTATCGATGGTCCAGCTTCGAGTGGTAAGAGTACGGTCGCAAAGATTGTCGCTAAAGATTTTGGTTACACTTATCTGGATACAGGTGCTATGTACCGTGCTGCGACTTATATAGCGCTCAAGCATCAGTTGGATGCAGGAAATGTAGACCAACTTCTTGAGCTTCTTAACCAACACCCCATTAGTTTTGGTCGTTCAGAAACAGGTGAGCAACTTGTTTTTGTAGGGGATGTTGAGATTACTCATCCGATTCGTGAAAATGAAGTGACCAACAAGGTTTCAAGCATTGCTGCAATTCCTGAAGTGCGTGAGAAACTGGTTTCGCTCCAGCAAGAGATTGCTCAGCAAGGTGGTATCGTCATGGATGGGCGTGATATCGGGACAGTTGTTTTACCACAAGCTGAACTCAAGATTTTCCTAGTGGCTTCTGTTGAAGAAAGAGCAGAGCGTCGTTACAAGGAAAATATTGCTAAAGGGATTGAAACTGACTTGGAAACTTTGAAAGAGGAAATTGCGGCACGTGACTACAAGGATAGTCATCGTGAAACCTCACCTCTCAAACAGGCTGAGGATGCAGTTTACCTTGACACAACTGGACTGAGTATCCAGGAAGTGGTCGAAAAAATCGAATCAGAAGCAAAAAAATATATGTCCTAGGGACGAGAGGAGCAGGCTAAATGAAGCCTGCTCCTTTTCTCTCTTTTGCGCGCGTTTCAAAACAGCCTTTTTGGGAGAATTTTGATAAAATAGTAGTATCAATAAAAAGGACGGAAGCATGACAAAGAAAATCATAGCCATTTGGGCCCAAGATGAAAAAGGTGTGATTGGGAAGGAAGATCGTCTCCCTTGGCATTTGCCAGCAGAGTTGCAACATTTTAAGGAAACAACTTTAAATCATGCTATACTGATGGGGCGAGTGACCTTTGATGGCATGGGACGTCGTCTGCTTCCAAAACGGCAAACCTTGATTTTAACGCGCAATAGCGAAGAAGTCATAGATGGGGCGCTCGTATTTCAAGATGTGGAGTCTGTTTTAGCGTGGTATCAGAGTCAAGAAAAAAATCTCTATATCCTTGGCGGAAAGCAGATTTTTCAGGCTTTTGAGCCGTATTTAGATGAAATCATCGTGACACAGATTCATGCTCAGGTGGAGGGAGATACCTATTTCCCTGATGAGTTTGACTTGTCTCGTTTTGAGACGGTCGCAAGCAAATCTTACACCCGTGATGAGAAAAACGACTATGATTTTACCATCGAATACCGAGATAGAAAGGAAGTCTAATGGAGCGCAGTATATTTGGATTTTTTACAGCTTTTTTGTGTGTGATCTGTATTTTGACTGGAGCACAGGCTTTTCGTAAGAAGCGCTATGGACTGTCTGCTTTACTCTGGTTGAATGCTTTTACCAATCTGGTGAACAGTGTCCACGCTTTTTATATGACCTTATTTTAGATAGAATGATAAATTAGAATGGAAGGAAATCATGCCTACAAATAGGAAAAATGATATGATGGTTTATTGCTCATTTTGTGGCAAAAGCCAAGAAGAAGTAAAAAAAATAATCGCTGGGAACAACGCCTTTATCTGTAATGAATGTGTGGAGTTGGCCCAGGAAATCATTCGGGAGGAGTTGGCCGAGGAAGTTTTGGCAGACTTGTCTGAAGTACCAAAACCAATCGAACTCCTCAATATCTTAAACCACTATGTGATTGGTCAAGATCGTGCCAAACGTGCCTTGGCAGTGGCTGTTTACAACCACTACAAACGCATCAATTTCCACGATACGCGTGAAGAGTCAGAAGATGTGGATTTGCAGAAGTCAAACATCTTGATGATTGGTCCAACTGGTTCTGGGAAAACTTTCTTGGCTCAGACTTTGGCTAAGAGCTTGAATGTACCTTTTGCTATTGCAGATGCGACAGCTCTTACTGAGGCTGGGTATGTGGGTGAGGACGTGGAAAATATCCTCCTCAAACTCTTGCAGGCTGCTGACTTTAACATCGAACGTGCAGAACGTGGGATTATCTACGTGGATGAAATTGACAAGATTGCCAAAAAGAGCGAGAACGTGTCTATCACACGTGACGTTTCGGGTGAAGGAGTGCAACAAGCCCTTCTTAAAATCATTGAAGGAACTGTAGCCAGTGTACCACCTCAAGGTGGACGCAAACATCCACAACAAGAGATGATTCAGGTAGATACCAGGAATATCCTCTTCATCGTGGGTGGTGCTTTTGATGGTATCGAAGAAATCGTTAAACAACGTCTGGGTGAAAAAGTCATCGGTTTCGGCCAAAATAACAAGGCGATTGATGAAAACAGCTCCTACATGCAAGAAATTATCGCAGAGGATATTCAAAAATTCGGTATTATCCCTGAGTTGATTGGACGCTTGCCTGTCTTTGCTGCTCTTGAGCAATTGACGGTCGATGACTTGGTTCGTATCCTGAAAGAACCAAGAAATGCCTTGGTCAAACAATACCAAACCTTACTTTCTTATGATGACGTTGAGTTGGAATTTGACGACGAAGCCCTTCAAGAAATTGCCAATAAGGCTATTGAACGCAAAACTGGTGCGCGTGGTCTTCGCTCAATCATCGAAGAAACCATGCTAGATGTTATGTTTGAAGTGCCAAGTCAAGAAAATGTGAAATTGGTCCGCATCACAAAAGAAGCTGTCGATGGAACGGAAAAACCCATCCTAGAAACAGCCTAGAGGTGACTATGGAACTTAATACACACAATGCTGAAATCCTGCTCAGTGCGGCAAACAAGTCCCACTATCCGCAGGATGACCTGCCAGAGATTGCCCTTGCAGGGCGTTCAAATGTTGGCAAGTCTAGCTTTATCAACACCATGTTGAACCGCAAAAATCTTGCCCGTACATCAGGGAAACCTGGGAAAACCCAGCTACTCAACTTCTTTAACATTGATGACAAGATGCGTTTTGTGGATGTACCAGGTTATGGCTATGCCCGCGTTTCCAAAAAGGAACGTGAAAAGTGGGGGCGCATGATTGAGGAGTACCTGACAACTCGGGAAAATCTCCGTGCCGTGGTCAGTCTGGTAGATCTCCGTCATGACCCATCAGCAGATGATGTGCAGATGTACGAATTTCTCAAGTATTATGAGATTCCGGTTATCATCGTTGCGACTAAGGCCGACAAGATTCCTCGTGGTAAGTGGAACAAGCACGAATCAGCAATCAAAAAGAAACTAAACTTTGACCCAAGTGACGACTTCATCCTCTTTTCATCTGTCAGCAAGGCAGGGATGGATCAGGCTTGGGATGCAATATTAGAAAAATTGTGAGGGAAAGAAATGGCAAAAACAATTCATACAGACAAAGCTCCAAAGGCTATCGGACCATATGTTCAAGGAAAAATCGTTGGCAATCTTTTGTTTGCTAGCGGTCAAGTTCCCCTATCTCCTGAAACTGGAGAAATTGTAGGAGAGACTATCCAAGAACAGACAGAACAAGTCTTGAAAAACATTGGTGCTATTTTGGCAGAAGCGGGAACGGACTTTGATCACGTTGTTAAAACAACTTGCTTCTTGAGCGATATGAACGACTTTGTTCCTTTTAACGAGGTTTACCAAACGGCCTTCAAAGAGGAGTTCCCAGCTCGTTCAGCTGTGGAAGTAGCTCGTCTTCCTCGCGATGTGAAAGTCGAAATTGAAGTCATCGCAGAGATTGGATAAGCTAGTTGAAGTTTGGTTTTGCCAAACTTCTTTTGATATAAGGAGAGATAGATGACAAAAAAACAACTTCACCTAGTGATTGTGACAGGGATGAGTGGCGCAGGAAAAACCGTAGCCATTCAGTCCTTCGAGGATTTAGGATATTTCACCATTGACAACATGCCGCCAGCCCTCTTGCCAAAGTTTTTACAGTTGGTCGAAACCAAAGATGATGACCACAAACTGGCCTTGGTAGTGGATATGCGTAGTCGTTCCTTCTTCTCGGAGATTCAGGCTGTTTTGGATGAATTGGAAAACCAGGATGATTTGGATTTCAAAATCCTCTTTTTGGATGCAAAAGATAAGGAATTGGTGGCCCGTTACAAGGAAACCAGACGGAGTCACCCTCTAGCAGCGGATGGTCGGATTTTAGATGGCATTAAGCTGGAACGTGAACTTTTGGCACCTTTGAAAAACATGAGCCAAAATGTGGTGGATACGACAGAACTCACCCCGCGTGAACTTCGTAAAACCATTGCTGAGCAATTTTCGGACCAAGAACAAGCCCAGTCTTTCCGTATCGAGGTCATGTCTTTTGGATTCAAGTATGGGATCCCTATCGATGCGGACTTGGTCTTTGATGTCCGTTTCTTGCCAAATCCATACTACCTCCCTGAACTCCGTAATCAGACAGGTGAGGATCAAGCAGTTTATGACTATGTAATGAATCATGAAGAGTCTGAAAGTTTCTATCAGCACTTGCTTGCCTTGATTGAGCCCATTTTGCCAAGTTACAAAAAAGAAGGCAAGTCTGTTTTAACCATTGCAGTAGGATGTACAGGTGGACAACACCGTAGTGTTGCCTTTGCCAAACGCATCGCTGAGGACCTTGCTAAAAACTGGCCTGTCAATGAAAGCCATCGTGACAAAGACAGAAGAAAGGAAACGGTAAACCGTTCATGAGAAAACCAAAAATAACGGTAATTGGTGGAGGAACAGGTATCCCCGTCATTTTGAAAAGCTTGCGAGAAAAGGATGTTGATATCGCAGCCATCGTAACAGTAGCTGATGATGGTGGCTCTTCTGGTGAGCTAAGAAAGAATATCCAACAGCTGACACCACCAGGCGATCTTCGCAATGTCCTGGTAGCCATGTCGGATATGCCTAAATTTTATGAGAAGGTTTTTCAGTACCGCTTTTCAGAAGAGGCTGGAGCTTTTGCGGGTCATCCTCTAGGAAATATCATTATAGCAGGACTTTCTGAAATGCAAGGGTCCACTTACAATGCCATGCAGCTGCTAAGTCTCTTTTTCCACACAACAGGAAAAATCTACCCCTCAAGCGATCAGCCTTTGACACTGCATGCAGTCTTTAGAGACGGTTCTGAGGTGGCAGGTGAGAGCCACATTGCAGATCATCCAGGCATGATCGACCATGTCTATGTGACCAATACCTTGGATGATGAAACACCCCAAGCCAGCCGTCGAGTAGTCAATACCATTCTCGAGAGTGACATGATTGTCTTGGGGCCTGGTTCCCTCTTTACATCGATTTTGCCCAATATTGTCATTGAGGAGATTGGGCAGGCTCTCTTGGAGACTAAGGCAGAGATCGCCTATGTTTGCAATATCATGACCCAGCGTGGGGAAACAGAGCGCTTTTCAGACAGTGACCACGTGGAAGTCCTCCATCGACACTTAGGTCGGCCTTTTATTGATACGGTCTTGGTTAATATCGAGAAGGTTCCTAGAGAATACATGGATACCAACCGTTTTGATGAATATTTGGTTCAGGTAGAGCATGACTTTACTGGTCTTTGCAAGCAGGTTCCTCGTGTGATTTCATCCAACTTCCTTCGTTTGGAAAATGGAGGAGCCTTCCATGATGGCGATTTGATTGTAGACGAATTGATGCGCATTATACAGGTGAGAAAATGAGTTTTACAGTCGCAGTAAAAGAGGAAATTCTTGGTCAACACCATCTCAGTCGTTATGAACTATCGGCCATTATCAAGATGTCTGGCAGTATCGGTCTATCTAGTTCGGGCTTGACCTTGTCAGTTGTAACTGAAAATGCTAAGTTAGCTCGGCACCTTTATGAGTCCTTTCTCCATTTTTATGAGATTAAGTCTGAGATTCGACACCATCAGAGAAGCAACCTTCGTAAGAATCGTGTTTACACGGTCTATACCGATGAGAGAGTGCAGGAGCTTTTAGCTGATTTGCGGCTTGCGGATTCCTTCTTTGGTTTGGAGACGGGTATTGATCCCGATATCTTAGCAGATGAGGAAGCTGGGCGTGCCTACTTATGTGGGGCCTTTCTGGCAAATGGTAGTATTCGAGATCCTGAGTCTGGCAAGTACCAGTTGGAGATTAGTTCCGTTTATCTGGACCATGCCCAAGGATTGGTCTCTCTTCTTCAGCAGTTTTTGCTGGACGCCAAGGTCATTGAGCGCAGGAAAGGTGCAGTTACCTATCTCCAGCGTGCAGAGGACATCATGGATTTCTTGATCGTGATTGGGGCCATGCAGGCGCGTGATAATTTTGAGCGCGTCAAGATTTTGCGTGAAACCCGTAATGATCTCAATCGAGCCAATAACGCTGAAACAGCCAATATCGCTCGAACGGTTTCTGCTAGTATGAAGACTATCAACAATATCAGTAAAATCAAAGATAGAATGGGTTTGGAAAATTTACCATTGGATTTGCAAGAGGTAGCGCAGTTGCGGATTCAGCACCCAGACTACTCTATACAGCAGTTGGCAGATAGCCTGAGCAATCCCTTGACTAAAAGTGGTGTTAATCACAGACTCAGAAAAATAAACAAGATTGCTGATGAACTATAAAACCACGAATCGTTGATTCGTGGTTCTTTTATTATAAACTGGTTGAGTGTTTGGGTTGAACTTTTTGTTCTGGGTCAATGTAGTTGATGGCATTGTTAACAGCTGTTGGAGCTTCACCTAGTCCTGTAGCAATCAAGTCAATCTTTCCTTCGTAGTAGCAGCAGTCTCCGATAGCATAGATACCTGCTTGGCTAGACTCTTGCTTGCTGTTGACGATAATCTTGTGACGATTGAGGTCCAGACCCCATTTTTTAAGATTGCCAACAGATGATTTGAAACCATAGTTGACAAAGAGATGGTCTACTTCGATAGTTTCGGTTTCATCTGATTTGACTTTGGTGATTTCTAGTTTATCGAGTGTCTTTCCATCTCCGATAAGTTGGCTAGGGACGAACGGTGTCTTGATGGTTACGGATGATTCTTGCAGAGCTTGCACACTATGTTCCAAGGCGCGAAAATTATCTCGACGGTGAACGAGAGTAGTTGGGGCAATCTTTTCAAAAGCCAGAGCCCAGTCCACTGCTGAGTCCCCACCACCAAGGATGGTCACTTTCTTACCAGCGTATTGCTGAATGTTGGAAACGTGGTAGTGGATGTTTTCATAATTTTCGACGCCATCTAGTTCGAGCGGACGCGGTTTAAAGGCACCGCCCCCCATAGCAATGATGACTGTTTTGGTCAGATGGCTTCCCTTGTTAGTTGTGATGGTGAATCCTTGATCTTGCTTCTCAATTTCAAGAACGGTTTCGTTTAGGTGAACAGGTGTTTCAAAGCCGTTTAGCTGTTCAATCAAGCGATTGGTCAATTCTTCCCCGGTTAAGTTTGGAAAACCTGGCACATCAAGGATTTGCTTCTCAGGGTAGAGGATGGCGGGCTGGCCACCTAGCTGGGGAAGGGAGTCGATGATTTGGACTTTGGCTTGGCGTAGGTGGGCGTAAAAGGCAGCAAAGAGCCCAACAGGACCGCCACCTACAATAGTAATATCATAGAGTTGAGACATGATTTCTCCTTTGTTTTTTCTAGTCAGTTTATTTTATCATATTTTTGCTTAATTTAAAATGAGGTAGGATAGGGAAAAAATGGGCAAAAAATGGTATAATGGTACAGAAAGTGTTTTGATGGGGAGGAGGCCAGGGATGAATTTTCAACAATTATCCAATTTGCAATACTGGACGAGTTTGTTTTCAAGCCCTTGGACAATAGTCACCAATCTGATAGATATTCTCATTGTGACTTATATTCTATATCATTTTACCAAAGCGATTGCAGGGACCAAAATCATGATATTGGTGCGGGGTGTTCTGGTCTTTATTTTAGGTCAGATTCTGTCCAATATGATTGGTTTGACGACCATTTCCTGGTTGATCAATCAGATCATCACCTACGGGGTCATTGCAGCGGTAGTTATTTTTTCACCAGAGATTCGGACTGGTTTGGAACGATTGGGCCGGGCTACGGATTTCTTCTACAATGCCCCTATTAGTGCGGAAGAGCAAATGGTTCGTGCCTTTGTTAAATCAGTCGAGTATATGAGTCCTCGTAAGATTGGTGCTCTGGTAGCGGTGCAGCGCGTGAGAACCTTGCAGGAATATATCTCAACTGGGATTCCTCTAGATGCTAAAATTTCCTCTGAGTTATTGATTAATATCTTTATCCCCAATACTCCCTTGCACGATGGAGCGGTCATTGTAAGAGAAGATCGGATTGCCGTAACTTCAGCCTACCTACCCCTGACTGAAAATACAGGAATTTCCAAGGAGTTTGGGACACGTCACAGGGCAGCGATTGGTTTGTCAGAAGTATCGGATGCTCTTACCTTTGTGGTTTCAGAGGAAACAGGCGGTATCTCAATCACCTATAATGGAGTCTTTAAGCATGATTTGACCCTGGAAGAGTTTGAATCGGAGTTAAGAAGAATCTTGCTTCCAACATCAGAGAAAAAACAAGGTCTGAAAGAGCGTTTGCTAGGAGGATTGAAACATGAGAAAAAATAGTCTTTATATTATTTCTTCCTTCTTTTTCGCCTGCATCCTCTTTATCTATGCGACTTCAACAAACTATCAGAATAGCAACAGTGCTAGACAGGTGCGGACAGAGACCTATACCAATACGGTTCTTAATGTCCCAATCGATATTCAGTATGACAGTGATCAGTACTTTATTAGTGGTTTTACATCTGAAGTGACCGTCTTTCTGACAGGGTCAAATAGAGTTGCTTTGGCGAGTGAAATGCAGGAAAGCACTCGGAAATTCAAGGTCAAAGCTGACTTAACCAATGCCAGTGTAGGAACCATCGAAGTTCCTCTGACTATTGAAAATTTACCGAGTGGTTTGACGGCTGTTGCGACACCGCAAAAGATAACAGTGAAGGTCGGTAAAAAAGCGAAACGGGACAATGTAATTGTTGTGCCGGAGATTGATCCTAGCCAGATTGATTCTCGAGTGAAAATTGATACAGTCACTGTGTCAGATGAAAAAGTAACGGTTATTAGTGACGAGGAGACTCTCTCTAGAGTAGATCGTGTTATTGCCATCTTGCCGACAAGTGAACGGATAACGGGTAACTACTCAGCCTCTGTTCCACTACAAGCAGTTGATAAAAATGGAAATGTCTTGCCAAGCGTCATTATGCCATTTGACACTACAATGAAAATTACAACCAAAACAGTATCGTCTAGCTCGAGTTCTTCGTCAACGACCTCGTCAACGGGCTCTTCAACCAGCAGTTCGTCTTCAACGAGTTCAGAAACGAAGCCAGACTCGTCTAAACAGGACTAAATAAAACAGTAGAAAAGGATGATAAATAAAATGGGTAAATATTTTGGGACCGATGGAGTCCGTGGAGAAGCAAACGTAGAACTGACGCCAGAATTGGCCTTTAAACTGGGACGTTTTGGTGGGTATGTTCTTAGCCAACACGAAACAGAAGCCCCTAAAGTCTTTGTAGGACGTGATACACGTATCTCAGGAGAAATGTTAGAATCAGCCTTAGTGGCAGGTCTCCTCTCTGTAGGGATTCACGTCTACAAACTCGGTGTCCTTGCAACACCAGCAGTAGCTTACTTGGTCAAAACTGAGGGAGCCAGTGCAGGTGTCATGATTTCCGCTAGTCACAACCCAGCCCTTGATAATGGAATTAAATTCTTTGGTGGGGATGGCTTCAAACTTGATGATGAAAAAGAAGCTGAAATCGAAGCCTTGCTAGATGCTACAGAAGACACCCTTCCTCGTCCAAGTGCCGAAGGCTTGGGAACCTTGGTGGACTATCCAGAAGGTTTACGTAAGTATGAAGGCTACCTTGTTTCAACTGGAACGCCTCTTGAAGGAATGAAAGTGGCCTTGGATACAGCCAACGGTGCAGCATCTACGAGTGCTCGTCAAATCTTTGCAGACCTTGGGGCTCAAATAACTGTTATCGGGGAGACACCAGATGGTCTTAACATCAACTTGAATGTGGGTTCTACACATCCAGAAGCTCTCCAAGAACTAGTCAAAGAAAGCCAGTCAGCTATTGGTTTGGCCTTTGACGGAGACAGTGACCGCTTGATTGCTGTTGATGAAAATGGCGACATTGTTGATGGTGATAAGATTATGTATATCATTGGGAAATACCTTTCTGAAAAAGGTCAGTTAGCTCAAAACACCATCGTAACAACGGTTATGTCTAACCTTGGCTTCCATAAGGCCTTGGAGAGTGCTGGCATTAACAAGGCAGTGACTGCTGTTGGTGATCGCTATGTCGTTGAAGAAATGAGAAAATCAGGCTACAACCTTGGTGGTGAACAATCAGGCCACGTTATCTTGATGGATTACAATACAACTGGTGATGGTCAATTATCAGCTGTTCAATTGACTAAAATCATGAAAGAAACAGGTAAGAGTTTGTCTCAACTGGCATCAGAAGTGACGATTTACCCACAAAAACTGGTCAATATCCGAGTGGAAAATGCCATGAAAGAAAAAGCCATGGAAGTACCAGCCATTAAAACTATCATCGAAAAGATGGAAGAGGAAATGGCAGGGAACGGTCGTATCCTTGTCCGCCCAAGTGGAACAGAACCCCTCTTGCGCGTCATGGCAGAAGCCCCAACAACAGAAGAAGTTAACTACTACGTAGATACAATTGCTGCTGTTGTTAAAGATGAAATCGGAATTGACTAAAGCCTAGAAAACTAGATGAAATCATAAAAATGTGGTACAATTGCATAGTAAATTGTAGCAATAGGAGAGAAAAATGAATCTTAAACGAGAACAAGAATTTGTTAGCCAGTATCACTTTGATGCTCGTAACTTTGAATGGGAAAATGAAAATGGAGCTCCTGAAACTAAGGTAGATGTGAACTTTCAGTTGCTCCAACATGACCAAGAAAACCAAGTAACTTCTTTAGTCGTTATCTTGAGTTTCATGATTGTCTTTGACAAATTTGTCATCAGCGGAACAATTTCTCAAGTTAACCATGTGGAAGGTCGCATTGTTAACGAACCAAGCGAATTTAACCAAGAAGAAGTCGAAACTCTGGCACGTCCATGTTTGAACATGCTCAATCGTTTGACGTATGAAGTAACAGAAATCGCCTTGGATCTTCCAGGGATCAATTTGGAGTTTTAGTCATGAAATTAGCTGTCATTACAGATTCTTCAGCCTATTTAGAGGAGAAGACGCTGCAAAGAGAGAATCTATTTATCTTGGATATTCCTGTCAATATCGATGGAGAGGAGTATGTTGAAGGTGTCAATCTGACTGCTGAGGAATTTTATCAAAAAATGGCTCAGTCTGTAGAATTGCCTAAAACTAGTCAACCAAGTATTGCTAAATTGGATGAGATTCTAAGTTCCTTGAAAGAAGAGGGCTATAGCCATGTCTTGGGGCTCTTTCTTTCGTCAGGGATTTCAGGTTTTTATCAGAATATCCAATATATGTTAGACGAGTATGAAGGTTTGACCATTGCCTTTCCAGATACTCATATCACAAGCTCCCCTCTAGGATTTATGGTAGAGAGTGCTTTTGAATGGGCAGAACAGGGCGATGATTTTGCTCAGATTCAGGAGAAATTGGCTATCCAAATCGCTGATAACTCGGCCTTTATCATAGTAGATGACCTTGATCACTTGGTTAAGGGAGGACGTCTGTCAAATGGTGCAGCCATCCTAGGAAATCTCCTCAGTATCAAGCCCATTCTTTACTTCAATGACCAAGGTGTAATTGAAGTTTACGAAAAAGTTCGTACAGAGAAAAAAGCAACCAAACGTTTGGTGGAAATCATCAAAGAGTTGACAAAAGATGGGGACTACCGTATTACAGTCATTCATGGTAATGCACCTCAAAAGGCGGCAGATTTGCGCCAACTCTTGATTGAGAGTGGTGTGAATTCTGAGATTCCAATTGTTAGCTTTGGTAGTGTCATTGGGACCCACCTTGGAGAAGGCAGTATCGCCTTGAGCTATACGCCAGTTGTCTAGATTGTTCTGGGCAGGCTTTGTATCTTAGAAATTGAACACGGACTATCTGCCTCTTGAAAAAAGATGCCTGTCTTGCCTTTCATGGAAAGTCAGCGTCATTCCCTATTTTTCATGGGCAGCTAACGTCCTTTGTATCTTGATAATTGAACACGCCTGGAACCCTGTGTGAAAAAGATAGTTCTTCCAAGGAGTAGACACTCCTTGATCAGAACTCCTATTTTCACTTTGTGTTCTTACAGGCTTTGTATCTTAGACAGGAGTAGAGATGAGTATTCGAGTGATTATTGCTGGGTTTAAGGGAAAGATGGGCCAGGCCGCTTGTCAGATGGTCTTGGCTGATCCTGACTTGGACTTGGTTGCAGTTTTGGATCCTTTTGAGTCTGAATCAGAATGGAAAGGTATTCCTGTATTCAATGATAAGGCTGCCTTGGCTGGATTTGAGGCTGATGTCTGGGTGGATTTCACCACACCAGCTGTTGCTTACGAAAATACGCGCTTTGCCCTTGAAAATGGCTTTGCTCCTGTCGTAGGAACAACAGGCTTCACTAGTGAAGAAATTGCAGAACTAAAAGCATTTTCCCGTGAACAAGATTTGGGTGGTTTGATTGCCCCTAATTTTGCCTTGGGCGCTGTCTTGCTTATGCAATTTGCGGCGCAGGCTGCCAAATATTTCCCAAATGTGGAGATTATCGAGCTTCATCATGACAAGAAAAAAGATGCTCCGAGTGGAACAGCCATTAAAACAGCTGAGTTGATGGCTGAAGTTCGGGAGTCTATTCAGCAAGGTGCGCCTGATGAGGAAGAATTGATTGCAGGTGCCCGTGGTGCTAATTTTGATGGTATGCGAATCCATTCAGTCCGTCTACCAGGCTTGGTTGCCCATCAGGAAGTCATCTTCGGCAATCAGGGAGAGGGATTGACACTCCGTCATGACTCCTATGATCGCAGCTCCTTCATGACAGGGGTCAATTTGGGAATCAAAGAAGTTGTCAAGCGTCATGAGCTTGTCTATGGATTAGAACACTTATTATGAGATTAACGCAAATGCCTTCTGAATTTCAGAAGGCTTTACCAGTATTAGAAAAAATTAAAGAAGCAGGATTTGAAGCCTATTTTGTTGGGGGCTCTGTTCGAGATGCTCTCCTCAATCGTCCTATCCATGATGTGGATATCGCGACTTCTTCCTATCCAGAGGAGACAAAGCAGATTTTTCCGCGAACAGCCGATATTGGAATCGAGCACGGAACTGTCTTAGTTTTAGAAGGGGACGAGGAGTATGAGGTAACCACCTTTAGGACCGAAGATGTCTATGTGGACTATCGCAGACCCAGTGCGGTTTCCTTTGTGCGTTCGCTAGAAGAGGACCTCAAGCGCCGTGATTTTACGGTTAATGCCTTTGCTTTGGATGAGACAGGCGAAATCATTGACTTGTTTCATGGTTTAGAAGATTTGGAAAACCAAGTCTTGCGAGCAGTTGGAGTGGCTAGTGAACGTTTCAACGAAGATGCTTTGCGGATTATGCGTGGTTTCCGTTTTCAGGCCAGTCTTGGCTTTGAACTTGAGTCAGAAACGTTTAAAGCTATGAAGGCCTTAACGCCACTTTTGGAGAAAATTTCTGTGGAGCGTACCTTCGTTGAGTTTGATAAACTCTTGCTGGCTCCGTTTTGGAGAAGGGGCTTAGCTTCCATGATTGAGAGTCAAGCTTATGACTATCTCCCTGAGATAGCATCTAGCCAGGACAAGCTCAACAGACTGTTTGATTTGGAGACTGATTTCATTTTTGAATCTTCTGAACAAGCCTGGGCAGCTCTCTTGTGGGTTTTGGAGATTGAAAATGCGCAGCCATTTTTGAAAGCTTGGAAGACCTCACGCCAGTTTGCCAAGCAGGTGCAGGATTTACTGACTATTTTGGCTTTGCGAGAAGAAGGAGAGCTGAGCAAGCGCGATTGTTACCGATTTGACTTGGATTCCCTTCTACAAGCTGAAAGTCTTCGTCAGGCCCAAGGGAAAGAAGTCAATACACAAGCTATCACAGAAACTTACCAGAGTTTGACCATTCATGACAAGAAAGAAATTCAGATTAACGGTGGAATTTTGATTAAGGAATATGGTTACCAGCCAGGACCAGACTTGGGAGAGATTTTAACAGAGATTGAGTTTGCCATTGTCGATGGAGAGTTGGAAAACGACCGTCAAGCAATCCATGCTTACCTGAGGGAGAAAAAATGAGTGATTTTATCGTTGAAAAATTAAGCAAATCCGTCGGAGACAAGACCGTTTTTAAGGATATTTCTTTTATTATCCATGACCTAGACAGAATTGGTCTGATTGGTGTCAATGGGACTGGTAAGACCACTCTGTTAGATGTTCTTTCTGGTGTTTCTGGCTTTGATGGGGATGTCAGTCCCTTTTCGGCAAAGAATGACTATAAGATTGGCTACTTGACCCAGGATCCTGATTTTGATGATAGCAAGACGGTCTTGGATACGGTTCTCTCTAGCGACCTCAAGGAAATCCAGTTGATTCGTGAGTATGAGTTAATCATGCTCAACTACAGTGAGGAAAAGCAGGCATGTTTGGAACGCGTCATGGCTGAGATGGATTCTCTCCAAGCTTGGGAAATTGAAAGCCAGGTCAAGACAGTTCTCAGCAAGTTGGGTATTCAGGATTTGTCGACTCCAGTTGGTGAATTGTCAGGTGGTCTGAGAAGACGGGTCCAGTTGGCGCAAGTTCTCCTTGGAGACCACGATCTCTTGCTACTGGACGAGCCGACCAACCATCTGGACATTGCGACCATCGAGTGGCTGACCCTTTTCTTGAAAAATTCCAAGAAGACGGTTCTCTTTATCACCCATGATCGCTATTTCCTAGATGCACTGTCAACACGAATTTTCGAGTTGGACCGAGCAGGCTTGACCGAGTATCAGGGCAATTATCAGGACTATGTTCGCCTTAAGGCGGAACAAGATGAACGCGATGCTGCTCTCCTTCACAAAAAAGAACAACTCTACAAACAAGAACTGGCTTGGATGCGCAGACAACCGCAGGCGCGTGCGACCAAGCAGCAGGCTCGTATCAATCGTTTCCATGATTTGAAAAAAGAAGTTTCAGGCGGCGTTGCTGAGGCAGACTTGACCATGAACTTTGAAACCAGTCGGATTGGGAAAAAAGTCATCGAGTTTCAGAATGTTTCCTTCGCCTATGAGAACAAGCCTATTTTGAAAGATTTTAACCTTTTGGTGCAAGCTAAAGACCGTATCGGTATCGTTGGGGACAACGGTGTTGGGAAGTCAACCCTGCTCAACTTGATTGCAGGAAGTCTTGAGCCAACTGAAGGACAAGTTGTGAGAGGGGAAACTGTTCGCATCGCCTATTTCTCTCAACAAATCGAAGGCTTGGATGAAAGCAAGCGCGTTATCAATTACCTGCAGGAAGTGGCAGAAGAGGTAAAGACCAGTGGTGGTTCCACAACTTCTATCGCTGAGTTACTGGAGCAGTTCCTCTTCCCACGTTCGACGCATGGAACCTTGATTGAGAAATTGTCTGGTGGCGAGAAAAAACGCCTCTATCTTCTCAAATTGCTTTTGGAAAAACCAAATGTTCTTCTCTTGGATGAGCCGACAAATGACTTGGACATTGCAACTTTGACAGTTTTGGAGAATTTCTTGCAAGGTTTTGCAGGGCCAGTATTGACAGTTAGCCACGACCGTTATTTCCTGGATAAGGTAGCGACCAAGATTCTAGCTTTTGAAGATGGCAAGATTCGTCCTTTCTTTGGTCATTACTCCGACTACCTTGACGAGAAAGCCTTTGAAACAGAGATGGCCAATCAAGTGCAAAAGGCCGAAAAGGAAAAAGTGGTCAAGGTCCGTGAAGACAAGAAACGAATGACCTATCAAGAAAAGCAGGAGTGGGCAAGCATTGAAGGCGATATTGAAGCCTTGGAAAATCGTATCGCAACCATTGAAGAAGAAATGCAGGCAAATGGCTCTGACTTTGGTAAACTAGCAATGCTTCAGAAAGAGCTAGACGAGAAAAACGAAGAACTCCTTGAAAAATACGAACGCTATGAATACCTAAGTGAGTTGGCGTGATGGAAGAAAAAGTCATTAAACGTAGTCCCAAGAAAATCATTTGGAATGCCTTGTTTGGCTTGGCTTCAGTGCTTTTCTTCTTGCTGCCTCTCTCTTATCTCCATTCGTACTCGCAAAAGGGGACTCAACTGCATACGATAAGCCTTTTTTTAATGTTGCTTGTACTTTTTTGCGCTGGAGTAGTCGTTTATCAGACATACAGACTGTTAAGCTCCGATAAGGAATATTTAAAATGTACTGCTGAGGGGTTTTACTACAAACCGAATCCAAAGAAACCCAGTCATTTCTACGCTTGGGCTGATGTAGAGGAATTTTCCTTCTCTCGGATTCGAGGGAAGTATAGGGACTCCTATCGGATTGAAGTTTATTTTAGAAACAAGGAAAATGTGAAAAAACCATCGTTTCTAACTCTACTGAAGAGAAGGTGTCTCCCTTTTCATCCGTCAGCAGACTTAATTATTCCTATCTTTCTACTAGATGTAGGACTTCCTGAAAGGGTCTATGAGACTATGAAGTACTATGAAAGAGAATGGCGCATCGAGCAAAATCGTCAAGCAAGAAAAGAGGCAAAACAAGCTTCGAAAAGCAAATCTTCCAAACCGTCATAGTCTGTCTTTGCTTAAAATAGCATAATCAAAAAGGCCCTATCCACTGGATAGGGTTACTGTCTGTCTTCTTTTTTTGTTTCCTGGTGGAAGATATTTTGCCAAGTCTCATGGCGACGCCAGATACTGGTATGGACGATACCATCCAGCTCATAGCAAATGAGCTTGGTTTTCTGACTAATGGAGGTAATCTGAATGTCCTTAATTGCAGCTTTAAGTTCTTTTTCAGCCTTATAGGCCTCTTTATCCATCTGCTCTCCATCTTGACGGATATAGAGAAAGTCCTCAGCAAGGAGTTCTTCTAGCTGATTTCCTTGGTCAATCAATTGCTCACGCATGAGCAGTTTTTTGTAGACATTGTCTAAAATCTCGTCCTCAGGTATGGGAGCTGGCTCGATATGGACATCGGTATCAAAGACTCCAAAACGCTCTTCCAGCATGGATTCGACCTGGTCTGCAATCTCATGACTTTCATAGACTGATAGATCAGGATTCATCTCTAGCGTGATATCAAGGTAGATATTGCTACCGTAGGTACGCCCTCTTTGGGACTTGACCTTACTAATCTTTGGAATCTCCATGATGGCATTTTTGTAGTCCTCTAGCAGACGGTCATCAAAACCATCTGAAAGACTGAAGGAAGACTCGATAAAGATATCATAGGCTGTCTTTAAGATAAAGAAAGTGATAATGATAGCGACCAATTTATCCACGATAGGATAGTTGAAACTGCTAGCTAGGATAGCAATGGAAGTCCCAAGCGAGGTGACAGCATCGGAAAGATTGTCCTTAGCAGCTGCCTTGAGAGCCTTGGATTTGGATTTCTTACTGAGGCGTGTGTTATAGAGATAAACAGCAAACATGACCGCTGCTGAAATGATTCCTAGAACCGCTCCCAGAGGATCAATGGGTGTTTGTTCCCGACTGAGGATTTTCTGAATGGTGTCCCGAAGCACATCAAAACCAACATAGAACATGATGATGGAAGTAATCAAGCTAGCCAAATCTTCAATCTTCCAATGACCAAAGCGATGGTCACGGTCTGCAGGTTGGCGGGCCATCCGAATCCCAATCAAGAGAGCAACATTTCCGATAATATCGGATACGTTGTTGAAACCATCCGCCACCAAACTGGAAGAATGCAGGAGGTGACCAGTTGCCAATTTTGCTGCAGACAAGAGGAGGTAGGTTGAAATACTGATTATAGCTCCACGTTCTGCCAATTTGAGATTTGACATGGATTGGTTCATCGGGCTTCCTTTCTAGTCATTTAGTATTCTACCATTATACTGGTTTTCAAAGTAAAATTCAAATTTAGTTTTGTTTCATTGGATTTAAACCCTTGAAAACTTTTCAAATTTTGATATAATAGTACTACTCAAGGGAGTAGCTGGCAGAAACCTGTGATAGTGTCGTCATTCCGAATTTTATACTGCAAAGTATTCTTTCCGGCGCTATCTTAAACAGCGAGACTTGTTATGATTAACAGGTCTCTTTTTGTTTGTCATAAAACCAAAAGAGAGCTTGTTTTGCACACAAAGTCAAGGAGGAGACATATGTCAAAAGAACAAAAACGCCAAGCGTTTTATACTCAAAGTCCCGAAGAAGTCTTGAAGTCGGTTGAAGCAACTGAGCAGGGTCTTTCGTCAAGCGAAGTACAGAAACGCCTAGCTGAATATGGACGCAATGAAATCGAAGAGGGTGAGAAAAAATCTCTCTTGGTTAAATTCATCGAACAGTTTAAGGATTTGATGATTATTATTTTGGTGGCTGCAGCCATCTTGTCTGTCATAACTTCTGGTGGGGAAGACATTGCAGATGCCATCATTATCCTAGCCGTTGTTATTATCAACGCGGCCTTCGGTGTTTACCAAGAAGGAAAAGCGGAAGAAGCCATCGAAGCTCTCAAGTCTATGTCTAGTCCAGCTGCTCGCGTTATACGTGATGGGAACATGGCTGAGATTGACTCAAAAGAATTGGTGCCAGGAGATATCGTTGCTCTAGAAGCAGGTGACGTCGTACCAGCAGACCTACGTTTGCTAGAAGCCAATTCACTTAAAATCGAAGAAGCGGCTCTAACAGGTGAGTCTGTTCCAGTCGAAAAAGACTTGACAGTTGAACTCGCTACAGATGCAGGTATCGGTGACCGTGTCAATATGGCTTTCCAAAACTCAAACGTTACCTACGGTCGTGGTCTTGGTGTTGTTGTCAATACAGGTATGTATACGGAAGTTGGTCATATCGCGGGTATGCTTCAAGATGCGGATGAGACGGACACACCACTCAAACAAAACTTGAACAACCTTTCTAAGGTCTTGACCTATGCTATTTTGGTCATTGCCCTTGTTACTTTTGTAGTTGGAGTCTTCATTCAAGGTAAAGATCCACTCGGTGAGTTGATGACCTCAGTTGCGCTTGCTGTCGCAGCCATCCCAGAAGGGCTCCCAGCTATCGTAACCATCGTTCTTGCCCTTGGTACTCAAGTTTTGGCAAAACGAAACTCTATCGTTCGTAAGTTGCCAGCAGTAGAAACACTTGGTTCAACTGAGATCATCGCTTCTGATAAGACTGGTACGCTTACTATGAACAAGATGACCGTCGAAAAAGTCTTCTATGACGCAGTCCTACATGACTCTGCTGATGACATTGAACTTGGCTTGGACATGCCACTACTTCGTTCTGTTGTTTTGGCTAATGATACTAAGATTGATGCTGAAGGAAACCTGATCGGGGATCCAACGGAAACAGCCTTCATCCAGTATGCCTTGGACAAGGGCTATGATGTTAAAGGATTTTTAGAGGAATATCCTCGAGTAGCTGAATTGCCATTTGACTCGGATCGTAAACTCATGTCTACCGTTCATCCATTGCCAGATGGGAAATTCCTAGTGGCAGTCAAGGGAGCTCCAGACCAACTCTTGAAACGTTGTGTTGCTCGTGATAAAGCTGGAGATGTCGCTCCGATTGATGAGAAAGTCAATGACTTAATTCACACAAACAACTCGGAAATGGCTCACCAAGCCTTGCGAGTCCTTGCAGGTGCTTATAAGATTATCGATAGTATTCCAGAAAACTTGACTTCTGAAGAACTGGAAAACAACTTGATCTTTACTGGTTTGATTGGGATGATTGACCCTGAACGTGCCGAAGCGGCAGAAGCGGTTCGTGTCGCTAAAGAAGCAGGAATCCGTCCAATCATGATTACTGGTGACCACCAAGACACAGCGGAAGCCATTGCCAAACGTTTGGGAATCATCGATGAAAATGACTCAGAAGACCATGTCTTGACAGGTGCTGAGCTCAACGAACTTTCAGATGAAGAATTTGAAAAAGTAGTTGGTCAATACTCTGTTTATGCGCGTGTATCTCCAGAACACAAGGTTCGTATCGTCAAAGCTTGGCAAAACCAAGGTAAGGTCGTTGCTATGACAGGTGACGGTGTTAATGATGCCCCAGCTCTGAAAACAGCCGATATCGGTATCGGTATGGGAATCACTGGTACAGAGGTTTCTAAGGGAGCTTCTGATATGATTCTTGCGGATGATAACTTTGCGACCATCATCGTCGCAGTTGAAGAAGGACGTAAGGTCTTCTCAAACATTCAAAAGACCATCCAGTACCTACTTTCTGCCAATACGGCTGAAGTATTAACCATCTTCTTATCAACCTTGTTTGGTTGGGATGTCTTACAGCCAGTTCATCTCTTGTGGATTAACTTGGTAACCGATACCTTCCCAGCTATCGCTCTTGGTGTTGAACCAGCTGAGCCAGGTGTTATGACCCACAAACCACGTGGACGCAAATCAAGTTTCTTCTCAGGTGGGGTCTTGAGTTCCATCATCTATCAAGGTGTACTCCAAGGGGCACTCGTCTTGACCGTTTATGGTCTTGCTCTTGCCTATCCAGTCCATGTAGGAGATAACCAAGCCATTCACGCAGATGCCCTTACCATGGCCTTTGCAACACTCGGTTTGATCCAGCTCTTCCATGCCTACAACGTTAAGTCTGTTTACCAGTCCATCTTGACAGTTGGACCATTCAAGTCTAAGACCTTTAACTGGTCTATCTTGGTATCCTTCATTCTTCTGATGGCAACAATCGTCGTAGAACCGCTTGAAGGTATCTTCCACGTAACCAAACTAGACTTATCGCAATGGGCTATTGTTCTAGCTGGAAGCTTCTCAATGATACTTATCGTCGAAATCGTCAAGTTTGTTCAACGTAAACTTGGTCTTGATAAGAATGCGATTTAAAAAGAAAGTCATCTTCGGATGGCTTTTTTTGCATTTGAGGGAAAGGACTAGAAGTTGCCCCTTTTTGTGCTATAATAAAGTAAAGATGTAAGGAGCGTAAGAGAATGGAAAAGAAAATTGTCCGAGATGTCTTATTCTTGTCGCAGGTCTCGAAAACTGCAAGTCAGGAAGACCTTTATCTGGCTAGAGATTTACAGGATACTCTGCTGGCCAATCGCGAGACCTGTGTCGGTCTAGCGGCCAATATGATTGGCGTGCAGAAGCGCGTGATTATCTTTAATCTTGGCTTGGTTCCCATGGTCATGTTTAACCCCATTCTTCTTTCCTATAAAGGACCTTACGAGACAGAGGAAGGTTGTTTGTCTTTGACTGGGGTGCGACCGACGACTCGTTATGAAACGATTACGGTTTCCTATCGTGATAGTAAGTGGCAGGAGCAGACCATTACGTTAACAGGTTTTCCAGCTCAGATCTGCCAACATGAATTGGATCATTTGGAAGGACGGATTATTTAGGAGGAACTCAGATGAAACGCATACTATTTGAACTTGTTTTTATCGCAACGACTTGGTATATCTTTTTACCACCCTTCAATCTGACTAGTTGGGAATTCATCTTCTTTCTCTGTGGGCATCTGGTGGTGATGGGGATTTTGTTTAGTTTCCGCAAGGATACCAATCTCCTTAAAACTGTTCATGTACGTCATGGCAAGGCTGCCAAAGATCTCAATCTAGAAGGATTTCATTTTAATAAATTAGGTGGAGGATTGTTACTGGCCGCAGGTCTTATCTTTGCCCTTGCTGGACTGGTGACTCTTGTGACTTCTAGCTTTTTCCAAGCAAAAAACTATGCTAATGTGGTCTCTATCACAGAAAAAGATTTTAAAGATTTTCCTAAGAGTGATACCAGTAAGGTTCCAATCCTAGATCGTAGCACTGCAGAAAAGATTGGAGACCGTTATCTGGGCTCTCTGACGGATAAGGTATCCCAGTACGTAGCAGCAGATACCTATACCCAGCTGACAGTTGATGGCAAACCCTATCGGATGACTCCTTTGGAGTATGCTGATCCCATCAAATGGTTCAACAATCAATCCAAGGGAATCGGCGAGTATATCAAGGTTAATATGGTGACAGGAAATGCGGAATTGGTGGATTTAAAAACACCGATGAAATATTCGGACTCTGAGTATTTTAACCGTGACGTCAAACGTCATCTTCGAATCAAGTATCCAACCAAGATTTTTAAAACGCCATCCTTTGAGGTGGATGATGAAGGCAATCCCTTCTATGTAGCAACCGTTTATCAAAAGCAGTTTGGTCTAGGAGTTCCTCGTCCTTCATCTGTTATTATCTTAGACGCCACCAATGGAGAAACCAAGGAATACAGCTTGGATGAAGTGCCAGAATGGGTGGATCGTGTCTATCCAGCAGAAGAAACCATCGAACAAATCAACTACAACGGCAAGTATAAAGACGGCTTCTGGAATGCCTTGATCTCTAAGAAAAATGTTACCCAAACGACAGAGGGTTATAACTATCTTTCTATCGGAAATGACATTTATCTCTACACGGGTGTGACTTCAGCAAATGCTGACGAAAGTAATTTAGGATTTATCCTTGAAAATATGCGCACTGGTGAAATCACCAAGTACAATCTAGCTTCTGCAACTGAAGAATCTGCCCGTGCTTCAGCTGAAGGAGCCGTGCAAGAGAAAGCCTACAAGGCTACCTTCCCTATCCTTGTCAATCTCAACGACAAACCGCTCTACATCATGGGCTTGAAGGACAATGCAGGCTTGGTCAAGGAGTATGCATTGGTTGATGCAGTAGAGTACCAAAACGTCATCGTAGCAGCTACGGTAGATGAACTCCTCAGCAAATATGCCAATAAAAACGACCTCGAGCTAGATAATGAAACGGTAGAAAACATCAAGGGTGTGGTTTCAGACCTTAAATCAGCTGTTATCAAGGGTGATACCGTCTACTTCTTTAAAGTTGATGGCAAGATTTATAAGGTCAAGGCCTCAGTGTCAGATGACCTTCCTTACCTTGAAAATGGCCAATCTTTCGAAGGTCAAGTTGGAAAAGATAATTACCTCAAAACCTTTAAAGTGCAGTAGACAAAGAAACCTCGGTATAAACCGAGGTTTTTAAGATGAAATTCTTGGTCGTGATTGAAAAATATGCTACACTAACAATATGAAAATTTTAATCCCAACAGCCAAAGAAATGAACACAAACCTTCCTCTTGTCGAAGCGCTCCCCTTGAGTGAAGAAAGTCAGGCAGTCCTTGACTCACTGGCGCACTACTCAGCTAGTGAATTAGAAAGTTTTTATAAGGTATCAGCCGAGAAAGCGGAAGAAGAGTACGCTCATATTCAAGCTCTAAAAAATCACAGGGCTAAACATTATCCAGCCCTGAAACTTTTTGATGGTCTCATGTATCGCCACATCAAACGAGATGAGTTGACCGAGACTGAACAAGCTTATCTTGAAGATCATGTTTTAATTACATCAGCTTTGTATGGCGTAGTTCCAGCCCTATCTCCCATGGCTCCTCACCGTTTGGACTTCTTGATGAAGTTAAAAGTAGCTGGTAAAACCCTAAAGAGTCATTGGAAGTCAGCCTACGATGAGGCCCTACAAGATGAGAACTTGATATTCTCACTCCTATCATCAGAGTTTGAAACCGTATTTTCTAAGGAAATTAGAGAAAAGATGGTGACCTTCAAATTTATGGAGGACAAGGCAGGCCAGCTGAAAATCCACTCAACTATTTCAAAAAAAGCCCGTGGTGCCTTTTTGACCGCCTTGATAGAGGGGCAAGTCCATACAGTCGAACAAGCTCGCAAGCTCCGCTTTGCCGGCTTTGACTACCGACCTGATTTATCCAGTGACTTAGAACTCGTCTTTGTGAAACAAGCATAAAACCAGCTCATTCGAGCTGGTTTTTGCTAGATTAGTTGATGGCTGCAAGAAGGTCGTCAGCTTGTTTTGCAAGTGATGAAGCAGTTGCTTCTTCTAACACCAATTTTCCGTCTGCCCAAGCAGAGTCATTGACGCGAGCAGCTGTAAACTCACCAACGACTTGTGTACGGATAAATGGCAAGAGGTCTTTATAAATAGCAAAGAGTTGATCGTGACCGGCATTGGCTACAGATGAGACAGTGACAAACTTGTCTTGGAGGGCAGAAGCACCACGTGTATCAGACAAGTCAAGGGCACGAGAGAGCCAGTCAAGCAAGTTTTTCACTGTTCCAGGGATAGAGAAGTTGTAGACTGGAGAGAAGATCCAGATAGCATCCGCAGCAAGGACTGCTTCACGAGCAGCAGCTACAGCTGGATGAGTTGGAACTTCCAAATCTTGGCTGAAGAGAGGAACAGCTGAGTAATCAAGATAGCTAACTTCTGCTTTTCCAGCAAGTGCTTTTTCAGCTTCGAGGGCCATTTGGTGGTTGAAAGAACCTTGGCGTAGTGAACCGACGATAAATAATACTTTTTTAGACATGACGTGTCTCCTTTAGTTTAAAATTCAAAGAGCGAACTCTTTTGTCACCATCTATGTTACAACAAATGATACTAATTAGCAATAATTTTGCTCACAAATTTTTAAATTTTTTTAAAATGCGGATTAAGTCTTCCTTTTCGCCATCTTCCAAGATGCTGAGTGCTTCTACGATAGAATCGATATGGTCAGGAAGAACCACTTCGATTTTTTTGCGTCCTGCAGGTGTTAATTTCAGGAAAAAGGAGCGACGATCCTTGGGGTCGCAAGTTCTAGAAATCCATCCATCTCGAACCATATTTCGAATGACAACAGTCATGTTTCCAGAAGTGGCTAGCATTTTTTCGATCAAATCCTGAATGCGTAGTTCCCCCTTGCTATAGAGGGTTTCCAAAACTGAAAATTGGGTGGGTGTTAGCCCCTGTTCTTTAGCAGCCTTGGCTTCATATGGTTTAAAAGTTCGTATGGCTTTATTGAGGACGATAGCCGTTTTTAAGTCTAGTTGATTATCGGAAATTTTCTCTTTCAAATATTGTTTCATAAGGTTATTTTATCAATAATGAGAGAGAAAAACAAGAACTTCTATTTTATAGGAAAAGAATCTTAGAATGTTCCTGTCTTCACTTGTAATAAAAGAGGAGAGATGGTAAAATAGACGAGTGAAACTAAGACAGAAAAAAGCAAAAAACAAGCTACTTATACAATACGGAATCGGCATTTCTCTGGTGCTACTAGTGCTGACTGGATCCTTTCTTTACCTGATTTCGCTTAGCATGAAACCCTATCAAGATGCTAGGGTTGAAGGAGAAAAACTGGCCAAGCAGTATGCAGAATTGGAAAAGGCAGATCAGGTTGATTTTTTTAATGGTTCGGAAGCTTATTACAGCCTTCTGGGACATAATAAAAAGCAAGAGGCCATTGCCGTACTGATTGAAAAGAATGACCACAAGATTTATGTTTATCAGCTTGATAAGGGGATTTCTCAAGACAAGGCGGCGACGATTTCGAGGGAAAAAGGAGCTAGCGACATTGACAAAGTCACTTTTGGTCGCTATCAGGACAAGCCGATTTGGGAAGTCAAGTCAGGAAACCAGTACTATCTGGTTGACTTTGAAACAGGAGCAGTGATCCAATAAGGAGGGCATATGAAACTATCCAAACGTGTACTAGAAATGGAAGAAAGCGTCACTCTAGCCAGTGATGCAAGAGCCAAAGCATTAAAAGCTCAGGGAAAAGATGTTCTTTTCTTAACCTTGGGACAGCCTGATTTTCATACTCCTGAAAACATTCAGGATGCAGCGATAGAAGCGATTCGAGATGGACGAGCTTCCTTCTATACAGTTGCTTCAGGCTTACCAGAGTTAAAAGCGGCGGTTAATACCTATTTTGAACGCTACTATGGGTATTCCGTAGCAGCTAACGAGGTTACCTTTGCCACAGGTGCTAAGTTCTCTCTCTATACCTTTTTTATGGCCGTGGTCAATCCAGGTGATGAGGTCATCATCCCTACACCATACTGGGTCAGCTATGGAGATCAAGTCAAAATGGCAGAAGGAGTGCCAGTCTTTGTCCAGGCCAAGGAAGACAATCACTTTAAAGTAACAGTAGAGCAGCTAGAAGCAGCTCGAACAGATAAGACCAAGGTATTGGTTCTCAATTCGCCATCGAATCCGACCGGTATGATCTACTCTCGTGAGGAACTCTTGGCTATCGGAAATTGGGCGGTTGAACATGATGTCCTTATCCTAGCGGATGATATTTATGGTCGTCTGGTTTATAACGGGAACGAATTTGTTCCAATTTCTAGTTTGTCAGAAGCCATTCGCAAGCAAACCATCGTGATTAACGGTGTATCTAAGGCCTATGCCATGACTGGTTGGCGGGTAGGTTATGCTGTGGGAAATCCTGAAATTATCGCTGCTATGAGCAAATTGACAGGACAAACAACCTCAAACCTGACTGCTGTATCACAATATGCTACCATTGAAGCCCTAACTGGACCACAAGACTCTGTCGAAACCATGCGCCAGGCTTTCGAGGAACGGTTGAATACCATCTATCCTCTCTTGTGCCAAGTGCCAGGATTTGAAGTTGTCAAGCCCCAAGGAGCTTTCTATCTTTTCCCGAATGTTAAAAAAGCGATGGAGATGAAGGGGTATACCGATGTGACAGAGTTTACAACGGCTATTCTCGAAGAAGTCGGCCTTGCCTTGATTACAGGAGCTGGATTTGGAGCACCAGAAAATGTTCGTCTCAGCTATGCCACAGACTTGGATACATTAAAAGAAGCTATTCGTCGTTTGCATCAATTTATGGAAAAATAAAACTTAGAATCTTCGCCTTTTTAGCGAAGATTTTTTGTAACGAAAATCTCGCGATTTTTCTCTAGTAGAACCTAGCTATCGCAGTCTATTTATGGTAAAATAGTGGGTAATGATGTCTTCGGACAAGTTAAACGAAAAAAGGAAGATAGATTATGACAAAACGTGTAACAATTATCGATGTAAAAGACTACGTTGGTCAAGAAGTGACCATCGGAGCCTGGGTTGCCAACAAATCAGGAAAAGGGAAAATTGCCTTCTTGCAATTGCGTGATGGAACAGCCTTCTTCCAAGGTGTAGCATTTAAACCAAACTTTATTGAAAAGTTCGGTGAGGAAGTGGGGCTAGAGAAGTTTGATACGATTAAACGCCTAAGCCAAGAAACTTCTGTTTATGTGACAGGAATTGTCAAAGAAGACGAACGTTCTAAGTTTGGCTATGAGTTGGATATTACAGACATCGAAGTAATTGGTGAATCTCAAGACTACCCAATCACACCAAAAGAACACGGAACAGACTTCTTGATGGACAACCGTCACTTGTGGCTCCGTTCTCGTAAGCAAGTGGCTGTGATGCAAATCCGTAACGCCATCATCTATGCAACTTATGAGTTTTTCGACAAGAACGGCTTCATGAAGTTTGATAGCCCTATTCTTTCAGGAAACGCAGCAGAAGATTCAACAGAACTCTTTGAAACAGACTACTTTGGAACACCAGCCTACTTGAGTCAATCAGGTCAGCTTTACCTAGAAGCAGGGGCTATGGCTCTTGGTCGTGTATTTGACTTTGGTCCAGTATTCCGTGCTGAAAAATCAAAAACGCGCCGTCACTTGACTGAGTTCTGGATGATGGACGCTGAATACTCATACTTGACACACGATGAGTCACTTGACTTGCAAGAAGCGTATGTAAAAGCCCTTCTTCAGGGTGTTCTTGATCGTGCGCCTCAAGCCTTGGAAACCTTGGAACGTGACACAGAGCTCTTGAAACGCTACATTGCTGAGCCGTTCAAACGCATCACTTACGATCAAGCCATTGACCTTTTGCAAGAGCATGAAAATGATGCTGATGCAGACTACGAGCATTTGGAACATGGCGATGACTTTGGTTCACCACACGAAACATGGATTTCAAACCACTTTGGTGTGCCAACATTTGTCATGAACTACCCAGCAGCTATCAAGGCCTTCTACATGAAACCAGTTCCTGGAAATCCAGAGCGCGTGCTTTGTGCAGACTTGCTTGCACCAGAAGGATATGGAGAAATCATCGGTGGTTCTATGCGTGAGGAAGACTACGATGCCCTTGTCGCTAAGATGGAAGAACTTGGAATGGATCGTACAGAATATGAATTTTACCTTGACCTTCGTAAATACGGTACAGTGCCACACGGTGGATTTGGTATCGGTATCGAGCGTATGGTCACTTTCGCAGCTGGAACTAAACACATCCGCGAAGCGATTCCATTCCCACGTATGTTGCACCGTATCAAACCATAAACTAGTAAAAAGAAGATAATTTCATCTTCTTTTTTCACTTTTATCTTGCTATCTATCAGTTTTTCTAGTATAATAGTTTATTGTGAGCAAACCTCACTTACCCCTTGCAAAGACTAGGGGTCATTAGACCAAAAGGAGGAACATATCAATGGCTAAATACGAAATTCTTTATATCATTCGTCCAAACATTGAAGAAGAAGCGAAAAACGCTTTGGTAGCACGTTTTGACTCTATTTTGACTGACAACGGTGCAACTGTTGTTGAATCAAAATCTTGGGAAAAACGTCGTCTTGCATACGAAATCCAAGATTTCCGTGAAGGACTTTACCACATCGTTAACGTTGAAGCAAACGACGACGCAGCTCTTAAAGAGTTTGACCGTCTTTCAAAAATCAACACTGACATTCTTCGTCACATGATCGTCAAACTTGACGCGTAAGAAGGTAAATTATGATTAACAATGTTGTACTTGTAGGGCGTATGACACGTGACGCTGAGTTGCGTTATACCCCATCAAATGTAGCAGTTGCGACTTTTACTCTTGCAGTAAACCGTACATTTAAGAGTCAAAATGGCGAACGTGAGGCTGATTTCATCAATGTCGTTATGTGGCGCCAACAGGCTGAAAATCTTGCCAACTGGGCTAAAAAAGGCTCTCTTATCGGGATCACAGGCCGTATCCAGACTCGTAGTTACGATAACCAGCAAGGACAACGTGTCTACGTAACAGAAGTCGTGGCTGAGAATTTCCAAATGTTGGAAAGCCGCGGAGTGCGCGAAGGACATTCAGATGGAGCTTATTCTGCACCAACTGCTGGCCAATCAGCACCTGCAAACCCAGTACCAGACTTTTCACGTTCTGAAAATCCATTCGGAGCAACCAATCCATTGGACATTTCAGATGATGATTTACCATTCTAATGGACAATTAATACTATAAAGGAGAAAAAACATGGCTCAACAACGTCGTGGCGGATTCAAACGCCGTAAAAAAGTTGATTACATCGCAGCAAACAAAATTGAATATGTTGATTACAAAGATACTGAGCTTCTTAGCCGTTTCGTTTCAGAACGTGGGAAAATCCTTCCACGTCGTGTAACAGGAACTTCAGCTAAAAACCAACGTAAAGTAACAACAGCTATCAAACGCGCTCGCGTAATGGCTTTGATGCCTTTCGTAAACGAAGATTAAAGAAAAGACCCTTACGGGTCTTTTTTTCACGAGCCTTGAAATGAGAGAGCGAGTTGAGGTCCGGGGGACCTCTTTATCATGAGCTCGGAAATAAGAAAGCGAATTAAGATCCATATGGGTCTTTTTTCACGAGCCTTGAAATGAGAAGACGAGTTCGGTCTGGGTGGACCTCTTTTTCAGATTTTTATAGGACTTTGTTAGAAAGGATTCCCTGTTGACCTAGTAAGATTCTTTTGTCTTACTAGGTTTTTTCTTTTAATATTTATTATCGTGCTATAATGGTAGGAGAAAGCTATAAAGGAGCAACTTATGAAGACGACATGTTCAATTAGAAAAATGCAAGAATCTGACATTAAAGATCTATCTCGAGGATTTATCAGCCAAGGTTGGCCGGGTAGAGAAGAAATTTTGGCTAGATATTTTCTTGAACAAGAATGTGGGGAGAGAGAAGTCTTAGTTGCAGAGGTTGAGAGTGCTTTAGCGGGTTATATCACAATTTTGCCCTGCTCTAAGCAGGGGCCTTTTGCAGAAATCTATCCAGAACTATCAGATTTCAATGTATTTGAACCTTTTCAAAATCAAGGTATTGGAAATCTCTTGCTGGAAGAAGCAGAAAAACGAGTTAGGCTCATATCGGATAAGGTGACCCTTGGTGTTGGGCTCCATTCAGGGTATGGACCTGCCCAGAGATTGTACATCAAACGAGGCTATATTCCAGATGGGACGGGTGTTTGGTATCAGAACCATCAACCGGCCATGAATGCGGTTTGTGAAGATATCGGAGAATTGGTTTTGTATCTGTCGAAAAATTTGTTTTAAGACAGATTTTATAAGGTTTAAATTTTAAATATAGTAAACAATCACAGTCCCTTTTTCATTCGAAAAAGGGATTTTTTTGTTTGAAATTGTTTGATTTATTCTTCAAAGTGGTAAAATATAATTGTTTGAAATATCAATACAAATATAAATATCAAAAAAAACATATAAGGTTTAGTTTTTTTAAATACGGATTCTTTTGAAAAGTCTTAAAATTTCCTAAAATAAGGCTTTTCAAAAGTTGTAAATAAAATTATTACAAAAAGGTTACAAATTGTTAAAATTAAATTAAATGCAATAATATAATTTGGAAAAAATTTGACATATAAATTAATTGACGGTAAAATAATTAAGATAATCAAATTAATTGATTTGCGCAATAATTCGATATAAAGATTAATCTGATGTGTCAAATTTTATTATAGTAGAAGGATAGCATAATGAAGAAACTGAAAGTGATGGTTGTTTTTGGAACACGACCAGAAGCTATTAAAATGGCCCCTTTAGTGTTGGAATTGCAAAAACATAGTGACAGCATTGAGACAATCACAGTTGTGACAGCTCAGCATCGTCAAATGCTGGACCAAGTTCTTGAAACGTTTCGCATCGAGCCACATTATGACTTGGATATTATGGGGAAAAATCAATCCCTTTTAGATATTACTGGAAAAATTTTAGAAAAGTTTGATCCAGTTGTTAAGCAAGAACTTCCAGATATGATTCTTGTTCATGGAGATACAACAACAACTTTTGCAGCCAGTTTAGTTGCTTTCTATAATCAGGTACGTATCGGCCACGTTGAAGCTGGTCTAAGGACCTTTGATAAGTATTCTCCTTTCCCAGAAGAGATGAATCGTCAGATGACTGACTGCCTTGCGGATCTTTATTTTGCTCCAACTAGTGAGAGTAAAGAAAATCTCCTCAAGGAAAATCATCCTGAGTCTGCTATTGTCATTACGGGAAATACAGCCATTGATGCCTTGAAACTAACCGTTCAATCGGATTACTATCATGAAGTTCTAGATCAATTGGATCCAGATAAGAAACTTGTATTGGTGACCATGCACCGTCGTGAGAATCAAGGTCAACCAATGAGAAATGTCTTTACAGCTTTACGTGAGATGGTCGATCTTCATCAGGAAATTGAAGTTGTTTATCCTGTTCACCTTAGCCCTGCTGTGCAAGAAGCAGCAAACGATATCTTAGCTGGTCACGATCGTATTCACTTGATTGAGCCTTTAGATGTACTTGATTTTCATAATTTGGCTTCAAGAAGCTATTTTATCATGACCGACTCTGGAGGTGTTCAGGAAGAAGCGCCTTCTCTCGGCAAACCTGTCCTTGTCCTTCGTGACACGACGGAACGTCCAGAAGGAGTAAGAGCAGGTACGTTGAAGCTAGTTGGTACGGATCCAGTACGTGTGAAAGAAGCGATGGCAGCACTCTTAACAGATGAAACTCTTTATGGACAAATGTCTCAGGCACCAAATCCTTATGGAGATGGAAGAGCTTCTGAACGAATCGTACAATCCATTCAACAGTACTTTGGGGCAGCGACTTCTGTATCTGAATTCAAAGGGGGGAAATAAGATAAAATGAAAAATTGGAGTCAATTTAAAAACTGGCTTATGGCTTTGCTTGCTTGTGAGGTCATTCTTTTGGTGCTTTGTTTTTTGTATGCTCGAGCAATCATTTTAGAACAAATCTTGTTTTTAGCTTTAGCCTTGTTTGCAGTGTTGGTATTATCTGACCTTTTACTTACTTGGACCCTTATCTTAGCATTTGGTTTTGGACTTATCGTTTTGGTTGCGGGTGTGGTTTATATCCCAATCATGCAACTGGTCTTCTTATTGATCAGTTTTCCACTTTTGATTGGGATTCTACTTAAAGTTCGTTATTATTTCTTCAAGGTGGCCTCAAAGGTACAAGAACAGGAAGACGAAGCTCGAGTAGATTACCAAGCGATGGTCACTGAACAAAGTGATGTGATGGTACAGTCCTTATTGATTCATTGGTCACATGAAGATTTGTTCTTCCAGATTAAACCGAAAGAACATAACCAGATGCTCAGTCGCATTCAAGAGGTGATTGCTCAGGAATTGAGTTACAATGATAAGCTTTATTATGTTTCGGATGGTAATTTTCTCGTTCTATCGAGTACTAACCAACATTCTTTGAAGGAACTTTATTTGAATGGTTTGCAGGAGAAACTGAGCAGTTTAGTTTTTCATGGAGAAGATGGCAATCAAGGAATTCAGTTCCAAACAGGCTATTTGGTGATTAACTCTGATAATAAAGATAAATACCAAGACTACGCGGATGTCGCCAGTCATCTCAAACGTCAACTAGAGACAGATGTAATTGTAGAATATTAGGAGGGAAACATGACTTTAACCGAACTATTTTTTGGTATTGCTTTGGGACTCAGTCTCGCCTTTGGCATTTGTTTTATCATACTATTTATTGCATACAATATTCTTTACCATCGAGTAAACAAAAATTTTAAGGCGGTGAATCATGATTAGTCAAATGTTAATGATTTTTACCTTGCTTACAATTTGGATTTCTCTGGCATGGGGCTTGGTAATTCTCTTTTCGGCAGTACACTTTTGGTTTAAACACAGTGATTTTCGTGTAGACACTTCGCCGCTACCTTATTATCCGAAGGTCACCATTGTTGTTCCTGCTCATAATGAGGATGTGGTTATTGCCCAAACGGCAAAAGCTATCTTAGATATGAACTATCCTCACGACCGTGTGGAGTTGCTTCTATTCGCAGATAACTGTTCAGATAACACCTATGCAGAATGTTTGTCTGTACAAGCCATGCCTGAATATGCAGGAAGAAATCTAACCATTATCGACCGTACTGGTACGGGAGGAAAAGCGGGCGTTCTAAACGATGCTTTGGAGATGGCAACAGGCGAATACATCTGTGTTTATGATGCGGATGCCATGCCTGAAAAAAATGCTCTTTATTTCCTTGTGAAAGAAGTGATGAAGGATCCAGAACGTCACGTGGCATCTTTCGGCCGCAACAAGACTCGAAACGCTAATCAAAATTTCTTGACTCGTTGTATTAACCAGGAAATCGTTGTTACTCAGCGCGTGCACCACGTTGGGATGTGGCATCTCTTTAAAATTGGGCGTATTCCAGGAACCAACTTTATCATTCAAACCGACTTTGTAAAGAGCATCGGGGGTTGGAAAAATGGTGCCTTAACCGAGGATACAGATATTTCCTTCAAAATCATGCAGAGTGGTAAATTGATTGCCCTTGCCTATAATTCAGAGGCTTTCCAACAAGAACCTGAAACCTTAAAGAGTTACTATATGCAGCGTAAACGTTGGGCGAAAGGAAATTATGAAGTTGTTCTTTCAAACTTTAAGCATTTATTTGGCAGAGCAAACTGGCGTGTTAAATTAGAAGTTTTTAACTATTCTTGTGTTTTCTTTTGGTTTAACTTTGCCATTGTTCTATCGGATTTGATTTTCCTAGCGAATGTGCTAGCAATCTGCCTTAATCTTTTCTTCCCAGATGTCAGGGTTCCATTTGCTTTTGATGCGGACAATATCTACATTGCCCAGCTCATGCTTTTTAACTGGATACTCATGATTGGTCTCTATTTGATGCAAATTATGACAGCATTGGCAAGTCAATTTGGACAAGCGACGACAAAACAAATCTGGTTAGCCTTGGCAGCCTATTTCTCTTATGCACAGATGTTTATCGTTGTATCCGTTGATTCCATTTCTTCAATCGTGCTGGATAAAGTACTCCGACGAAAAGAAACCAAGTGGGTTAAAACCAAGCGATTTGCAGGATAGGAGGTTCTATGAAAACGAATAAATTAAAATATGTCTGGTTTGTGCTCATCCTTTCTATCTTTTGTTTAGCCTTGTTTTTAGTAAGAGGAAGGACTAAAATCGAGATGCGGAATCGAATTTACAGCCAATGGAGCCAACAGTTCCTTGTTACAAAAGGCGATCAGTCTTATGTTCGTACGACGAGTGATTCGGAGGGAACAACAGTTCTATCTGAAGCCCAAAGTTACGGCATGCTCATAACGGTTTTAGCAGCCCAAAAAGGGCAAGCAAGTCAAGCAGATTTTGAGAGTCTTTATCGCTATTACCAAAATCATCGTATTGAGGGAACGCAGTTGATGTCTTGGAAGCAAGTGATCACAAATGGTAGTGAAACGGTTGAGAAGCAGAACGCAACCGATGGTGATCTCTATATTGCTTATTCTTTGATTGAAGCTGCCAAGCAGTGGCCTGATAAGGCGCAGGAATACCAAGCGCAAGCTAAAAAAATATTGGATGATATCCTTAAATACAATTACAATGAAGAGACAGGTGTCCTAACAGTAGGAAACTGGGCAAACAAGGATTCCAATTATTATTACTTGATGCGGACGTCTGATACTCTTCCTCACTATTTCCAGTCTTTCTATGACCTGACTGGAAATAAACAGTGGTTAGATGTTAAGGATAAGATGCTTGGGCAATTGGAGCAAATCAGTTCTCATTCTGATACTGGACTTTTGCCAGACTTTATCTGGGCTGAGAAGTCAGGGGCACGTCTTGTTGATGCCAACACTATCGAATCTCAATATGATGGAGCGTATTCTTATAACGCTTGCCGTTTGCCATATCACTTGTCTCAGAGTCAGGAAGAAAGAAGCCAAAAACTCGTTCAAAAGATGATGGATTTCTTTATGAAAGAGCAACGTATCTATGCTGGCTATGACTTGAACGGAACGGCCCTCAACCAATACCAGGCAGGTAGTTTCTTGGCACCGATTACCTATGCGTCTGACAAGGGAGAAGGTTATCTGAAACTTCTTCAACAAAATAAATACATTTTCACACAAGATTTACCTTTGGACAACTACTATGATGCAACGATGATTACCATGATTGCTCTAGAGATGTTCTAGGATGAAAAGAGAGGGCTAGTTCAACTGGCTCTCTTTTTGATAGGATTTTCATCTTTTTTCAAAAAAGGAATTTCCTAAGGTTTATGGTATAATGGAAAGAGTGATAAAAAAGAGGTAGAGAGATGGATGCGAAATTAAAATACAAGGCAAAGAAGATTAAAATCGTCTTTTTTGATATCGACGATACCTTGCGTACGTCAAAGACAGGTTTTATTCCAGCTACAATTCCCACTGTCTTTAAACAGTTGCGTGAAAAAGGAATTTTAACAGGAATCGCCTCTGGACGTGGTATTTTCGGTGTTGTTCCAGAGATTCGTGAGCTCAAACCGGACTTTTTTGTAACCTTAAATGGGGCTTATATCGAAGATAAAAAAGGCCAGGTCATTTATCAACATCAGATTGACAAGTCAGATGTTGAGGAGTACATCTCTTGGACGAAGGAAGAGGGAATTGAGTATGGTTTGGTTGGTAGTCATGACGCCAAACTCTCTACTCGAACAGAACTGATCAGTGAGGCTATTGACCCGATTTACCCAAACTTGGATGTGGATCCTAACTTCCATGAAAAAGCGGATATATACCAGATGTGGACCTTTGAGGATAAAGGGGCTGATTTGCACCTACCAGATAGTCTCTCAGGTAAACTTCGAATGGTGCGTTGGCATGAACATTCATCTGATATCGTGCCTATTTCAGGATCCAAAGCAACTGGTGTAGCCAAGGTTGTAGAACATCTAGGCTTGAAACCAGAGAATGTCATGGTCTTTGGGGATGGTCTCAATGACTTGGAACTCTTTGATTATGCTGGAATCAGTATTGCTATGGGAGTTTCCCACGAAAAGATCAAAGAAAAAGCAGATTATATTACAAAAACAGTAGAAGAAGATGGCATTTTTGATGCCTTAGAAGGATTTGGTATGGTAAAAAAAGAATTGCATTTCCCACAAGTAGAAATTGAAACAGTAGAAGGTCCTCTTGCGACCATTAAGACAAATCGCGGAGACTTGCGTATCAAGCTCTTCCCTGAACATGCTCCTAAAACAGTGGCTAACTTTGTTGCTCTGTCAAAAGATGGTTACTATGATGGTGTGATTTTCCACCGAATTATCAAGGACTTTATGATCCAAGGTGGAGACCCAACTGGTACTGGTATGGGTGGTGAGTCAATCTATGGTGACTCTTTTGAAGATGAATTTTCAGAAGAGCTCTACAATATCCGTGGTGCCCTTTCTATGGCCAATGCGGGTCCAAATACCAATGGTAGCCAGTTCTTTATCGTACAAAACCAACATTTGCCGTACTCTAAGAAAGAGATTGCGCGTGGTGGCTGGCCTGAACCAATCGCTGAGATCTATGCAGAACAAGGTGGAACTCCTCACCTTGACCGCCGCCATACTGTTTTCGGGCAGTTGGTAGATGCTGAATCATTTGCGGTCTTGGATGCCATTGCAGCTGTTGAGACTGGCGCAATGGATAAACCAGTTGAAGATGTAGTTATTGAAACGATTGAAATTGAGGACTAGAATGAAAATTGGTGATAAGCTAACTGGGCGTATTACAGGAATTCAGCCCTATGGTGCCTTTGTTGAGTTAGAGACAGGGGTGACAGGGCTGATTCACATCTCGGAGATTCGGACGGGATTTATTGAAAATATCTATGACATTTTAAAAATTGGCGATGAAGTCCAAGTTCAGGTGGTGGATTTTGATGAATACACTGGGAAGGCTAGTCTTTCCATACGTACCTTGGAAGAGGAAAAACATCAATTGCCAAGACGGAGACGTTTTTCAAATGATCGGATCAAGCATGGTTTTGCTCCTCTTGCCCGAATGATGCCTGTTTGGACACGTGAGGCATTAGAGCATTTAAAGAAGAAGCCATAAATACGATTATCTAAATCATTTGTAATATTAATATAATTTGTTATAATAAAAGTATGAAAGAAGAACAATTATTAAAACCAGGAGAGCGAATCAATCAGCTCTTTTCAACAGATATAAAGATCATCCAAAATAGAGAGGTGTTTAGCTATTCGGTGGATAGTGTTCTTTTATCACGCTTTCCTCGCTTCCCTAAACGGGGTTTAATTGTGGACTTTTGTGCTGGAAATGGTGCAGTGGGACTTTTTGCTAGTTCACGTACTCAGGCGCGGATAATATCTGTAGAGATTCAGGAGCGTTTGGCGGATATGGCAGAGCGTTCGGTTCAGTTGAACGGCTTGGAAGAGCAGATGCAGGTCATCTGTGATGATTTGAAAAATATGCCTGCCCACATTCAGGGAAGTAAGGTGGATATGATTTTGTGCAATCCGCCTTATTTTAAGGTGGATCCGCATTCCAATCTGAACGAAAGTGAACACTACCTTCTGGCCAGACACGAAATTACGACTAACCTGAAAGAAATTTGCCGTAGTGCTCAGAGTATTCTCAAGTCTAATGGCCGTTTGGCCATGGTTCATCGTCCAGATAGGCTCTTGGATATCTTGGACATGCTTCAACGCCATAATTTGGCACCCAAGCGCCTGCAATTTGTCTATCCTAAACGTGAGAAGGAGGCCAATATGCTCTTAATCGAAGCTATCAAGGATGGATCGACCAGTGGCTTTAAGGTCTTGCCACCTCTCATCGTTCACAATGATGATGGTTCCTATACACCAGAAATTCAAGAGATTTACTATGGATCATAAGGCCTATATGTATGTGGTGGAGTGTCGTGACGGTTCTTACTATACGGGCTATACAACGGATGTGAAGAGGCGCCTTGCCGTTCATAATAGTGGTAAGGGAGCCAAGTATACCCGAGCTCGCTTGCCAGTCAAACTCATCTATGTAGAGGGTTTTGCCACTAAGGAAGAAGCCATGTCTGCCGAAGCTCTCCTCAAACGAAAGAAACGTCCACAGAAAGAACGATTTTTATCTGAAAATCAAGAGAAAAATCTAGTCAACCATATTGATGTCTAACGAGGAGTCCTTTGGCTCCTCTTACTTTTGTCAAAAGAGGAAAAAAGTGCTACAATAAGATGAATAAATTTAAAGAGGTATTATCATGTCTAAGATTCTAGTATTTGGTCACCAAAATCCAGACTCAGATGCCATCGGGTCATCTGTAGCCTTTGCTTACCTTGCAAAAGAGGCTTATGGATTGGACACAGAAGCTGTAGCACTTGGAACTCCTAATGAAGAAACAGCTTTTGTTTTGAACTATTTTGGTGTAGAAGCACCACGCGTCATCACATCTGCTAAAGCAGAAGGTGCAGAGCAAGTCATCTTGACTGACCACAATGAATTCCAACAGTCAGTGTCAGATATCGCTGAAGTAGAAGTTTACGGAGTAGTGGATCACCACCGTGTGGCTAACTTTGAAACTGCAAGCCCACTCTACATGCGCTTGGAACCAGTTGGATCAGCATCTTCTATCGTTTACCGCATGTTCAAAGAACATGGTGTGGCAGTTCCTAAAGAAATCGCAGGTTTGATGCTTTCAGGTTTGATTTCAGATACTCTTCTTTTGAAATCACCAACAACTCACCCAACCGATAAAGTCATTGCTCCTGAATTGGCTGACTTAGCTGGTGTCAACTTGGAAGAGTACGGTCTTGCTATGCTGAAAGCTGGTACAAACTTGGCAAGCAAATCTGCTGAAGAATTGATTGACATCGATGCTAAGACCTTTGAACTCAATGGAAATAAGGTTCGTGTTGCCCAAGTCAATACAGTTGATATTGCTGAAGTCTTGGAACGCCAAGCAGAAATCGAAGCAGCAATGCAAGCAGCTAATGCAGCAAACGGCTACTCTGACTTTGTTTTGATGATTACAGACATCGTCAACTCAAACTCAGAAATTTTGGCTCTTGGATCAAACATGGACAAGGTGGAAGCAGCTTTCAATTTCAAACTTGAAAACAACCACGCTTTCCTTCCAGGTGCTGTTTCACGTAAGAAACAAGTGGTCCCACAGTTGACTGAAAGCTTTAATGCTTAAGATTTTAGGTGTTATTTCAAAATAGAAAACGGTGTTTTCCATATAGTTAAAGGGGTTTCGGCTCCTTTTTTTCTAGGAGAGAAAGATGTTAGAAAATGGTGATTTGATTTTTGTGAAGGACCTTTCAGATATGGGGCAGGCCATCCAGGTTTCTACTGGGAACTATAGTCATGTAGCAATCTTTTTGGACGGTTTCATCTACCATGCTAGTGGGCAAGCTGGTGTCATTTGTCAAGAACCGGCTGAATTTTTTGAACCGACTCATCTTTACGACCTTTATGTCTATCCAGAGCTGGAAGTTGACTTGGTAAAGGAGAAGGCTTGCCAGCATCTAGGTGCTCCATATAATAGCTCGTTTTATCCAGATGGGTCTGGTTTTTACTGCTCCCAGTACATCGCTGAAATCCTACCGATTTTTGAAACTATTCCCATGAAATTTGGGGATGGGGAGCAGGAGATCAGTGATTTTTGGAGAGAATACTACAGGAAACTCGAACTTTCTGTGCCTCTGAATCAACCAGGGACCAATCCTAGTCAACTAGCAGCATCCCCTCTTTTAGAATGTAAAGAAAGGAATCTTCATGATTCAGATTTTTAATCCCTCCCGTCTGACTCGACAGCCATTTTTTATAGATTTAGTGGACTATCTGGATCAGCATGACGATGTGATCCTTCGAGAAATCAAGGCCCAGTTTCCAGATGTAGCAGTTAATAAACTCATGGAAGAGTATATTAAGGCCGGTTTGATCCGAAGGGAAAACAAACGCTATTTTCTCAATCTCCCTTTTTTAGAATCTACGGATAATTTAGCCCTTGACCAAGAAATTTTTATCAGAGAGGACAGTCCAGTCTATCAAGCCTTGTTGGAGAAGACTTTTGAGACAGAATTGTGCAATCAAACCAATGCGGCCATTTTAGTCGAACATACGGACTTTGCAAGAGAAAAGATGACCTTGTCCAATTATTTCTACAAGGTCAAGAATCAATATCCTTTGACAGAAAAACAGCAAGAACTCTATGCCATTTTAGGAGATGTCAATCCTGAGTATGCTCTCAAATATATGACGACGTTTTTGCTCAAGTTCCTCAAAAAGAACCAGCTTATGCAGAAACGGCGTGATATCTTCGTTGAGAGTTTAGTCGTCTTGGGTTATATTGTTCAAAACGAAGAAGGGAAGTATGAGTTGGCTGTTGATTTCGACAAGGAACGGTTGACTTTCTATTTACTTTAATTGCTTCATTTTGAGCAGATTGTTTGACTTTACTAAAGAATAAGCATAAACTGAATGTAAGCGATAACGATTATCGTATTAAAAGCAAAGGAGACAGAGCTATGTCACTTGAAAATAAATTGGATCAAGCAACTGGTGCTATCAAAGAAGGATTTGGGAAAGTTACTGGTGATAGCAAAACTGAAGCAGAAGGTGCTGTAGAAAAAACAGTTGCGAAAGCAAAAGAAGTTGTAGAAGATGCTAAAGGTGCTGTAGAAGGTGCCGTTGAAGGTCTTAAAAATTCATTTAAAAAAGAAGACTAAAAAAAATCAAGGGAATGTTTCCCTTGATTTTTTTTATAGATAACGTTCTGCGATAGCTGCGTCTCCAGGATAGTCTTCTTTCTTTCCTTGGACGATTTGGTAACAATCAGCTCCCTTACCAGCAATAATCACGGCATCGAGTTCTTGATTTGTGATGGCCATCGCGGCCTTGATGGCTTGTTCACGATCGGCAATCTTTTCAACAGGATGACTGATATAGCTGCTGATTTCTTCAGCAATGGCCATTGGATCTTCATAGTTGGGGTCATCCGCAGTTAGAAAGACTTGAATTTCAGGATGTTGATCGAGGAGAAGACCAAAATCCTTACGACGGCTTTCGCCCTTGTTTCCAGTCGAACCGAGAACCAGGGCAATCTTTCCAGTTTGATGGGTTTCAACAACAGAAATCAGTTTTTTCAGACTATCACCATTGTGGGCATAGTCGATGAAGACCTTAGCTCCATTTTTCTGAGTGAGAACTTCCATACGTCCAGGAACGCGGGTTGCAGCGATCCCTTTTTTGATGTCCTCCAGACTGGCACCTAGACGAAGACAGGCAAGTCCTGCAGCAACTGCATTTTCTTGATTGAAGTGGCCGATGAGTTGGATATCATAATCACCAGCGAGTTTACCTGTAGCTGAAAAGCTAAAGGCTTTGGAGTTCTCGAGTTGGTTACTTGACTGGCTACCATAGAAGTCATGTTCTTGATTTTCTACTTGTTCTTTCAATACAGAAAAGTGGTCCATGTCGCTATTAATGACAACTGCTCGGCTATTTTTCATCAAGAGACGTTTGTGGTAGAAGTAATCTTCAAAGCTAGGATGCTCAATCGGACCGATATGGTCAGGAGTGATGTTAAGAAAGACACCTACATCAAAGGTCAGGCCATAGACTCGATGAACAAGATAGGCTTGGCTAGAGACTTCCATTACAAGATGGGTTCTTCCATTCTTAACAGCCTGAGCCATCATGTCGAAAAGATCGATATTTTCAGGTGTTGAGAAGGAAGATTTAAAGAAGGTCTCACCATCCAGAGTTGTGTTCATAGTTGACAAGAGAGCTGTTGGGTAGCGTTGAGATAGGATGTGGTAAGCAAAGTAAGCTGCTGTTGTCTTTCCTTTGGTCCCTGTGAAAGCGAGAATTTTGAGTTTCTCTTGTGGATTACCGTAAAATTCCATAGCAATCAAACTCATGGTTTTCTTGATATCGTTCACAATGATGACGGGGATACCGACTTCGTAGTCCTTTTCTGCGACATACCAAGCTAATCCTTGCGTTATAGCGGATAGGAGGTATTCTTTTTTAAAGGCAGCACCTTTTGCAAAAAAAAGAGTCCCTTCTTTTACTTTTCGGCTGTCATAACTGATGCTATCAAAAACAACTTCACTGTAGTTGTAGTGGTAATGTCCTTGGTCAATAATCTCGCGAAAAAGGCCATCTTTCTTTAAAATATCTAATACGGTTTCAATCTTAATCATACTTTCTATTATAAACTTCAAGCCCGAATTTTACAAGTAACAAGGAAAAGTTTATAATGGAAGATAAGGAACTTTTCCTAGTTATCAAAATTGAATGAGGAAGCTATGTCTAACGAAAACAATCACCAGCAAGCCCAGATGTTGCGAGGGACTGCTTGGCTAACAGCTAGTAACTTTATTAGTCGCCTCCTTGGTGCTATCTACATTATTCCCTGGTATATCTGGATGGGAACCTATGCTGCTAAGGCCAATGGTCTCTTTACCATGGGCTACAATATTTACGCCTGGTTCTTGCTGATTTCGACAGCGGGTATCCCAGTTGCGGTCGCCAAACAAGTGGCTAAGTACAATACCATGCGAGAAGAAGAGCATAGCTTTGCCTTGATTCGGAGTTTCCTAAGCTTTATGACAGGCTTGGGCTTGGTCTTTGCCTTGGTCTTGTATCTCTTTTCTCCCTGGTTAGCAGACTTGTCAGGTGTGGGGAAAGATCTGATTCCCATCATGCAGAGCTTGGCTTGGGCGGTCTTGATTTTCCCATCTATGAGTGTCATTCGAGGCTTCTTCCAAGGGATGAATAACCTGAAACCTTATGCCATGAGTCAAATCGCCGAGCAGGTGATCCGTGTTATCTGGATGTTGTTGGCAACCTTCTTCATTATGAAGATGGGTTCTGGTGACTACTTATCAGCCGTTACTCAGTCAACCTTTGCAGCCTTTGTGGGGATGGTGGCAAGTTTTGCAGTTTTGATTTATTTCCTTGCCCAAGAAGGTTTGCTTAAAAGAGTCTTTGAAACACGGGATAAAATCAATAGTAAGCGACTCTTAGTCGATACCATCAAGGAAGCCATTCCCTTTATCCTGACAGGATCAGCCATTCAACTCTTCCAAATCTTAGACCAGATGACCTTTATCAATAGTATGAAGTGGTTTACCAACTACAGCAATGAAGACTTGGTTGTCATGTTTTCTTATTTTTCAGCCAATCCTAATAAAATTACTATGATTTTAATCTCTGTGGGGGTTTCAATTGGGAGTGTCGGTTTGCCATTGTTGACGGAAAACTATGTAAAAGGTGACTTGCAGGCAGCGGCTCGCCTAGTCCAAGATAGCCTCACCATGCTTTTCTTATTTCTACTGCCGGCAACGGTTGGAGTGGTCATGGTAGGGGAGCCTCTTTATACAGTCTTTTACGGTAAGCCAGATAGTCTGGCCATGGGCTTATTTGTCTTTGCAGTTTTGCAGTCTACTATCCTAGGCTTGTATATGGTCTTGTCTCCTATGCTTCAGGCCATGTTCCGCAACCGCAAGGCAGTTCTTTATTTTGTCTATGGTTCCATTGCTAAGATCGTCTTGCAATTGCCAACCATTGCTATTTTCCACAGCTACGGTCCCTTGATTTCAACGACTATCGGTTTGATTATTCCGAATGTCCTGATGTACCGAGACATCTGCCAGGTAACGGGTGCTCGTCGAAAGATTATATTGAAGCGAACCATTTTGATTACCATCTTGACCCTCGTCATGTTTATCCTAGTTGGCTTCTTTCAGTGGCTACTCGGTTTTGTCTTCCAGCCAAGTGGACGTTTCTGGAGTTTCCTTTATGTGGCTCTCATCGGGGGACTTGGGGGAGGTCTTTATGGTTTGATGAGCCTACGAACTCGACTCTTAGACAAGATAATCGGCAAAGCTCAAGCAGACAGACTACGTACACGATTGAAAATATCGTAAAAAGATTTATAAATAAAAGTAATAAATTTAACCTTTCTGTAATAGAAAGGTTTTTATACTACATTTTTCTTAAAAAAAGAGAACTTTTTCTAAAATCAAGAGCAAAAAATATGCTTTTTTAAGTTTTTCTTCAGAAATTACTTGACTAAATAAAACAAAAGCTGTATAATAAGACAAAACTTTTAAACAGGAGGTTCTGGAAATGAAAAAGTCTAAGGCCAAGTATCTGACACTTGCAAGTGTCGTGTTAAGCGCAGGTATCTTACTGAGCGCATGTGGAAATTCAAGTAGCGCTTCTAAAACATATAACTATGTTTATTCGAGCGATCCATCTAGTTTGAACTATCTTGCAGAAAACCGTGCAACAACTACCGACATCGTGACCAATTTGGTGGATGGGTTGATGGAAAATGACCAATACGGTAACTATGTTCCATCATTGGCAGAGGATTGGACTGTTTCTCAGGACGGTTTGACCTATACTTACAAATTGCGTAAGGATGCAAAATGGTATACTTATGAGGGTGAAGAATATGCCCCTGTAACGGCCCAAGACTTTGTGACAGGTTTGAAATATGCTGCTGATAAAAAATCCGAAGCCTTGTACTTGGTTCAAGACTCTGTAGCAGGTTTGGATGACTATATCAACGGGAAAACAACTGACTTTTCAACTGTCGGTGTTAAGGCGATTGACGACCAAACAGTTCAGTATACTTTGACACGTCCAGAACCTTATTGGAATTCTAAAACAACTTCAACCATTCTCTTCCCTGTCAATGCAGACTTCCTAAAATCAAAAGGGGATGATTTTGGTAAGGTAGATCCTTCTAGTATTTTGTATAGTGGACCTTTCTTGATGAAATCTTTTGTTTCAAAATCTGTTATCGAATACAAGAAAAATCCAAATTACTGGGATGCTAAAAATGTCTTTGTGGACGATGTGAAATTGACTTACTATGATGGTAGTGACCAAGATGCCCTAGCTCGTAACTTCGTAGAAGGAGTATACAGCTACGCGCTTCTCTATCCAAATAGCTCAAGCTTTGAAGGCATTAAAGAGAAGAACAAGGATAACATCATCTATAGTATGCAAAACGCAACTTCTTATTACTTGAACTTCAACTTGGACAGAAAATCTTATAACTTCACGTCTAAATCCTCAGATATTGAAAAGAAATCAACCCAAGAAGCAGTTCTGAATAAAAACTTCCGTCAAGCCTTCAACTATGCTTATAACCGTACAGCCTATGGAGCACAATCTCAAGGGGAGGACGGAGCAACAAAGATTATTCGTAACTTGGTTGTACCTCCAACATTTGTAAGTATCAACGGAAAAGACTTTGGCGATGTTGTTTCAGAAAAGATGGTCAACTATGGCCAAGAATGGCAAGGAATCAATTTTGCAGATGCACAAGACCCATACTACAATCCTGATAAAGCTAAGGCTAAATTTGCGGAAGCTAAGAAAGAATTGGAAGCTAAGGGTGTGCAATTCCCAATCCACTTGGATGTATCTGTAGACCAATCAGCTAAAAAAGGTGTACTTGAAGCAAGTTCTTTGAAACAATCCATCGAATCTGTTCTAGGAGCTGAGAATGTGGTGATCGATATCCAACAATTATCAACAGACGATTACGATAATTCTGGCTACCTCGCTCAAACTGCAGCTCAAAAAGACTTTGATATCTATAATGGTGGTTGGAGTGCGGACTACTTGGATCCATCAAGTTATCTTGATATCTTAAATGTCAATAACGGTGGTATGTTGCAAAACATTGGTCTAGAACCAGGTGAGGTCAATGACAAGGCTAAGGCAGTTGGTCTGGATACTTACACTCAAATGTTAGAAGAAGCGAACAAGGAGCAAGAACCAGCAAAACGTTATGAAAAATATGCTGAAATTCAAGCTTGGCTCGTTGATAGCGCCCTTGCAATTCCAAACGTTTCCCAAGGTGGAACACCTGGCTTGAGAAAGACAGTTCCATTCTCAGCGCCATTCTCACAAGCTGGAAATAAGGGTGTCGAATCATACAAATACCTCAAGTTGCAAGATAAGACTGTAACGACTGATGAGTATGAAAAAGCGAAAGAAAAATGGCAGAAAGAAAAAGAAGAATCAAATAAAAAAGCCCAAGAAGAACTGGCAAAACACGTTAAATAACCAGTCTATTCAACAGGAAAAACGATAGTTTCTAAAGGAACTATCGTTTTTATATAGTTTGAAACTATAACTAGCTCTTGAAAACAAGAAAATGAGTTAGTGAAAATAAGTGGTACAATAGTTACTATAGATTTGGAGGTATTGTATGAGCAAAGAACTACACATCAACACAATTTTGGCCCAGGCTGGTATCAAGTCAGATAAGGCGACAGGTGCCTTGGTGACGCCACTTCATTTTTCAACAACTTATCAGCATCCGGAGTTCGGTCAGTCTACGGGATTTGACTATACTCGGACGAAAAACCCAACTCGCAGTAAGGCGGAGGAGGTCTTGGCCGCAATCGAATCAGCAGACTATGCCCTAGCGACAAGCTCAGGTATGGCTGCGATTGTACTGGCCTTTAGTGTCTTTCCAGTAGGGAGTAAAGTATTGGCTGTTCGTGATCTGTATGGGGGTTCTTTCCGTTGGTTCAACCAAGTCGAGCAAGAAGGCCGTTTCCATTTTACCTATGCCAATACAGAAGAAGAGCTGATTGCTGAGTTAGAGAAAGATGTGGATGTTCTCTATATCGAAACGCCAACCAATCCCTTGATGTTGGAATTTGATATTGCAAAACTTGCAAAACTAGCTCATGCCAAGGGTGCCAAAGTTGTGGTGGACAATACCTTCTATAGCCCGATTTACCAACGTCCGATTGAAGATGGTGCGGATATCGTTCTTCATTCAGCCACCAAGTATCTAGCAGGGCACAATGATGTTTTAGCTGGGGTGGTTGTGACTAATAGTTTAGAACTATATGAGCAACTGTTCTACAATTTGAATACGACAGGTGCGGTCTTGTCACCATTTGATAGTTATCAGTTGATTCGTGGTCTTAAAACTCTACCTCTTCGTATGGAACGTTCTACAGCCAACGCCCAAGAAGTGGTTGCCTTTTTGAAGGATTCTCCAGCAGTTAAGGAAGTTCTCTACACTGGTCGTGGGGGCATGATTTCCTTTAAAGTAGCCGATGAAACACGCATTCCTCACATTTTGAACAGTCTTAAGGTCTTCTCTTTTGCGGAAAGTTTGGGTGGAGTGGAGAGTCTCATTACTTATCCAACGACGCAAACTCACGCTGATATTCCAGCAGAAGTGCGCCATTCTTATGGTTTGACAGATGACCTTTTGCGCTTGTCAATTGGGATTGAGGATGCTAGAGATTTGATTGCAGATTTGCGCCAAGCCTTGGAAGGATAAGACAAAGATGGGAAAATATGATTTTACAAGCCTGCCAAACCGTTTAGGGCATCATACCTATAAATGGAAAGAAGCAGAAACGGATAGTGAAGTCCTACCAGCTTGGATAGCGGATATGGACTTTGTAGTCTTGCCTGAAATCCGCCAAGCCGTGCAAACTTATGCGGATCAACTGGTTTATGGCTATACCTATGCCAGTGAAGAGTTAATTAAGGAAGTTCAAAAGTGGGAAGCCACACAACACGATTACCACTTTGACAAAGAGGCTCTTGTTTTTATCGAGGGTGTGGTACCAGCCATCTCAACAGCCATTCAAGCCTTTACAAAAGAAGGCGAGGCGGTTTTGATTAACACACCTGTCTATCCACCCTTTGCACGCAGTGTCAAGTTGAACAACCGTAGATTGATTACCAATTCTTTGGTGGAAAAGGACGGGCTGTTTGAGATTGACTTTGACCAGTTAGAGAAGGAATTGGTGGAAGAGGATGTGAAGCTTTATATCCTCTGCAATCCCCACAATCCTGGTGGACGTGTTTGGGAAAAGGAAGTGTTAGAAAAGATTGGGCATCTCTGCCAAAAACATGGTGTTTTGTTGGTTTCAGATGAGATTCACCAAGATTTGGCACTCTTTGGTCACAAACACCAGTCTTTTAATACCATTGATCCTGCTTTTAAAGACTTTGTCCTTATCTTGAGCAGTGCCACTAAGACCTTTAATATTGCTGGGACCAAGAATTCCTATGCAGTTATTGAAAATCCCAAGCTTCGTGTGGCTTTCCAAAAACGCCAGTTGGCCAATAACCAGCATGAAATCTCAGGCTTGGGGTATTTGGCGACAGAAGCTGCCTACCGTTATGGCAAGGACTGGTTAGGAGAGTTGAAAGAAGTCATCGAGGACCACATTAACTATGTAGTGGATTTTTTGGGCAACGAAACCAAGATTAAGGTCATGAAACCGCAAGGTACCTACTTGATCTGGCTTGATTTTTCAGCCTATGACCTAACGGATGACCGCTTGCAAGAGCTTTTGAAGAATGAAGCCAAGGTTATCTTGAATCGAGGTTTGGACTTTGGAGAGGAGGGAACTCTTCATGCCCGCCTCAATGTGGCTATGCCGAAGTCCGTACTGGAAGAGGTTTGCCAACGCATCGTGACCACTTTTGCTACACTTTAAAAATCGAGCCTTCTAGGAGGAAAGTCTTCCTAGAAGGCTATTTTCGTAGGGGAAAATGTGGTATAATAAAAAGATAAGATAAAGGGGTAACTATGGCTAAATTGATTCCGGGAAAGTTGCGCATGGAGGGGGTTACACTCTATGAAACAGGCAACATTGAGATTATCAAGGAAAAAGGGAATCGCCTCTATACTCGTGTGGCGGGAGAAGACTTGCGCTACAGTTTAGAGGATGATCTGGTTTTTTGTGCTTGCGATTTTTTCCAAAAAAGAGGTTACTGTGTTCACCTCGCAGCGCTCGAGCATTATCTGAAGACTGATGAAGAAGGCCAGGTGATTTTACAAGTCTTAGAAAAAGGACATGAAGAGCAAGAAGAGGTCGAAACCAAGGTTAGTTTTGGTGGTAGTTTTTTGGAGCGGATCCAACCTCAGAAGCGAGAAAAAATCTACACTTTGTCGTCTCAAGGCCAGGTAGAAGCTGGAACCAATCGCCTCCTATGGACTCTTCGAATCGGTTTAGTTGATAGTCAAAAATATTATGTCATTCGTGACATCCCTCTCTTTTTGAAGGTCTTGGTCCATCGAAAGCCATATATGATTGGGAAACACTATGAAAATGACTTGTCTTGGGATGCTTTTGATACAGCTAGTCAGGAAGTTCTTACTTTTTTATGTGGCTTGATTGAGGAGGGACTGAGTCAAGAGCTCTTTTTCCCCAATCAAGGTCGTCACCTCTTTTTCCCTCTGACCTTTTTTGAGCAGGGAGTGGGGTTATTGATGAACTTGGAAGATTTTCATTTCGAACACCAGATTACTAGTTATGAAAATCTTCTCTTTCATGATTTAGATCCAGAAGCAAACCTTTTCTCTTTTTCCGTGCAGGAGTATCCCGATTATTTTGAGATGGAGATTTCTGAAAGTGAGCGAGTCAACGTATTCTATGGGGGAGCGGTTCTCTTTCGTAAGGGGAATCTTTATCTCTTAAATCCTAAACAAATCAGCCTCCTAAAGGAAATCAAGGAGCTTCCTCAGGAGGAAAGAGGGAGAAAATGCCTCCAGTTTGACAATAGTGATCGTGACCGCCTAGCCGCCTGTCTGCCTTTGTTTGGACAGCTGGGCACAGTTTCTGCTCCTGAACGCTTGCAAATCAGACCCTTTTCACCGATTTTTTACTTTGACAAGGAGAAGGATGGTCGTATCCGCTTGGATATCGAGTTTGATTATGGAGATATTAAGGTGACTAGTCGTCAACAGCTGGAACAATTATCTTTTTCAAGCGATGCCGTCTTGGAAAATCAGCTATTTCAAGTCTGTTTAGGGGCTGGGTTTGAGGCTGATTTTCAGTCTTGGAGACAGGCTTTGAAGCCAGAGGCAGTTTATTCTTTCTTTCACCATACGATTCCAGCTTTTGAGAAGTTGGGTCAGGTTTTCTTGTCTGATGAGATAAATCAGCTCTACAGCGTCCAAGCTCCTCAGGTTCAGATTGAGTCCAAGGGAGGATTATTGGAAATCCAATTTGATTTCCAAGGGATTGCCCAAGAAGAGATTGATCAAGCTCTTAAAGCCCTGACCAGCAATCAGGATTTCTATATCAGTTCTTCTGATCAAGTGCACTTTTTTGATGAGGAAACTAAGCAGATTCGTCAAAATTTGCAGGAACTGGGGGCTGAGCTAAAAGATGGTTCTTTCCAAGCGCGAAAATCCCTAGCTTATAGCCTTTCTCAGCTTTTTGAAGGTCGAGACAGGATCTCCTTCACAGAGGAATTTCAGCATTTAGCTCATGATTTGACCCATCCAGAGGATTTTCCTTTGGGAGATATACGAGTTCAGGCGAGTTTGAGAGACTACCAGGAAAAGGGTGTTCGTTGGCTCCAGATGCTTCATCACTATGGTTTTGGTGGCATTCTGGCAGATGATATGGGACTGGGAAAAACATTGCAAACTATCGCTTTTTTGACTAGTCAGGTGACAGAAGACAGTCGGGTCTTGATTTTAGCGCCGTCAGGCCTAATCTACAATTGGGCAGATGAATTTAGAAAATTTGCCCCACAGTTGGATTTGGCTGTCGTGCATGGTTTGAAAGCGAATCGAGAAGCGATTCTTTCTGAAAATCACCAAATCTATGTGACTAGCTATGCCACCTTTCGTCAAGACAGCGAACTTTATCAAGAGATGGCTTTTGATTTTCTCTTTTTAGATGAAGCCCAGGTCATGAAAAATGCCCAGACTAAGATTGCTCAGAGTTTGCGTCAGTTTGTGGTGCAGGCAGTCTTTGCTTTGTCAGGTACGCCTATCGAAAATCATTTAGGAGAGTTGTGGTCTATCTTCCAAATTGTGCTTCCGGGGCTTTTACCTAACAAGAAGGAGTTTATGAAATTACTGGCTGACCGGGTCGCGCAGTTTATCAAGCCCTTCGTCATGAGGCGTAAGAAGGAAGAAGTCCTTACAGAACTGCCTGACCTGATCGAAGTCGTTTATAAAAATGAACTGGAAGATCAGCAGAAGGCCATCTATCTCGCTCAGTTGCAACAGATGCGAGACCGACTGGCCCAAGTGACAGATCAAGAATTCCAGAGAAGTCGGGTAGAAATCTTATCCGGTCTCATGCGTTTGCGTCAGATCTGCGATACGCCAGCTCTCTTTATGGACGATTACCAAGGAGCTAGTGGTAAATTGGATAGTCTCCGAGATTTATTGCTACAAGTGGCTGCTGGTGGGCACCGGGTCTTGATTTTCTCCCAGTTCAAAGGAATGTTGGAAAGAATCGAGCAAGAACTCCCAGACTTGGGCTTGACCTCCTTCAAAATCACAGGTTCAACTCCTGCTCAAGACAGACAGGAGATGACTAAGGCCTTTAACCAAGGGGAAAGAGATGCTTTTCTCATCTCCCTTAAGGCTGGTGGTGTTGGTCTCAATCTAACAGGAGCTGATACGGTTATTTTGGTTGACCTCTGGTGGAATCCCGCTGTTGAAGCCCAGGCTATCGGACGAGCCCATCGCATGGGGCAGGAGCAGATGGTCGAGGTTTATCGTTTGATTACTAAGGGAACCATTGAAGAAAAAATCCAGGAACTTCAAGAACAAAAGAAACATTTGGTTTCCCAAGTTTTAGATGGTACGGAGTCGCGTGCGAGTCTCAGTCTGGCAGAAATTCGTGAAATTTTGGGAATTTCTGAAGCCAGCACTTGAAAAATCAAGACAATACGCTATAATGAAGTGTTGAAAGGAAATACAAAATGAAACAAGATCGATTTCCATTGGTGTCAGATGATGAGATCATGCTGACCAAAATGCCAGTCATGGACTTGTACGATGAGTCAGACTTTATTAGCAATATCAAAGGTGATTACCGCGATAAGAACTATTTGGAATGGTCTCCTATCAATGAGGAAGAAACCGTAGTTTCTCCAGTGGTTAATAAGGAGTCAAAGCCGAGCCCAGAATCTAAAAAGGTTGAAAAAACGTATGCTGAATTGGCTCGAGAAGAGGCGCGTGCGGACTTGAAAAAGAAACGTTCAGCCAAGTATTTGACTCAGGATGTTAGTCATACTAGACGACACAATGGTTCAACACTTGTTCGTCAAGGAAACCAACCAACAGCACCATTTCAAAAGGAAAATCCAGGTGAGTTTGCCAAATTTAGTAAAAACTTGAGTCAGTCTCACTATATCTTAGCTGAGGAGATTGGCCAAGTGGAGAATCCAACTCCGAAAAACCAAATGGGAAAAGCCAAAAAGAACAACTATGATTTTCTAAAGAAGAGTCAAATCTATAATAAAAAGAATAAGCAAACAGAACAGGAACGTCAGGTTGCCCAAGAGTTGAATCTGACAAGAATTACTGAGTAGGGGAGAAAAGCATGTCAAAAACATATCATTTTATTGGAATCAAGGGATCAGGGATGAGTGCCTTGGCCTTGATGTTGCACCAAATGGGACATAAGGTTCAAGGTTCAGACGTTGAAAAATACTACTTTACTCAACGTGGACTAGAGCAGGCAGGGATTGCGATTCTTCCTTTTGATGAAAAGAATCTGCAAGGTGATGTGGAGATTATCGCTGGAAATGCCTTCCGTCCAGATAATAACGTTGAAATCGCCTATGCAGATCAAAATGGTATCAGCTACAAACGTTACCATGAATTCCTAGGTAGCTTTATGCGCGACTTTGTCAGCATGGGAGTGGCAGGAGCTCATGGAAAAACTTCAACAACAGGTATGCTGTCACACGTCTTGTCTCACATCACAGACACCAGCTTCTTGATTGGTGACGGGACAGGTCGTGGTTCGGAAAATGCCAAATATTTTGTCTTTGAATCAGACGAATATGAGCGCCATTTCATGCCTTACCACCCAGAATACTCTATCATCACCAACATCGACTTTGACCATCCAGACTACTTTACAAGTCTAGAGGATGTTTTCAATGCCTTTAACGACTATGCCAAACAAATTACTAAAGGTTTGTTTGTATACGGTGAGGATGCTGAGTTGCGTAAGATCACAGCCAATGCGCCAATCTATTACTATGGGTTTGAAGCAGAAGGCAATGACTTTGTAGCTAGCGATCTCCTTCGTTCTACGACTGGATCAACCTTTACAGTTCATTTCCGTGGTCAAGAATTGGGTCAATTCCACATTCCAACCTTTGGTCGTCACAATATCATGAATGCGACTGCTGTTATTGGTCTTCTTTACACAGCTGGTTTTGATTTGAACTTGGTCCGTGAGCACTTGAAAACTTTTTCAGGTGTTAAGCGTCGTTTCACTGAAAAAATCGTCAATGATACAGTGATCATTGATGACTTTGCCCACCATCCAACAGAAATCATTGCAACCTTGGATGCAGCTCGTCAGAAATACCCAAGCAAGGAAATCGTGGCAGTCTTCCAACCGCATACCTTTACAAGAACCATTGCCTTGTTGGACGAATTTGCCCATGCATTGAATCAAGCAGATGCCGTCTATCTAGCGCAAATCTATGGATCAGCTCGTGAGGTGGACCATGGTGATGTCAAAGTAGAAGACTTAGCCAATAAAATCAACAAGAAACATCAGGTTATCACTGTTGAAAATGTCTCTCCACTCCTAGACCATGACAATGCTGTTTACGTCTTTATGGGTGCAGGAGACATCCAAACCTATGAATATTCATTTGAACGTCTCTTGTCTAACTTGACAAGCAACGTCCAATAAGGAAAACAGATGGAAATTCCAATCACTATAAGGCAAGCTACCTTATCAGATTTAGAAGAAATGTTGGCGATTGAAGAAGCCAATCCTTCATCAGAAGAGTCACTTAGCCGCCAATCTTTAGAAGAGAGTATCCGCAAGACTGCGGGTACCTTTCTTGTAGCTGGGGATGAAAATCAGCTCGTGGGCTATGTTTTGGGAGAAGCTCAGTCTATTCATCCCAAATGGATAGAAGTAAAATCCTTGACTATTCATCCTGACCATTGGGGACAGGGGCTGGGAACTCTTCTTCTTGCAGCCTTGAAACAGGTGACAGTCGAACTAGATTATCAAGGTATTCTTTTGCAGAGTCCTGATGAACTACTATCATATTTTGAAATGAATGGCTTTGTTGAAGAAGAAGTGACCGAGAGTCATTATGGCAGTGGCTCTGAATGGTATCTGATTTGGGGAAATCCCTTTTATCAGGAGGAAATATGAAAATCAGACAAGCAAGATTTTCGGATTTAGATCGGATTATAGAGATAGAGCTAGAGAATTTTTCCCTTGAAGAAGCTATTCCTCGTTCGGTCTTTGAGGCGCATTTGCAGGAAATTCAGACCAGTTTTCTCGTAGCTGAAAAAGAGGGTCGTATTCTTGGTTATATCGAAGGTCCAGTCGTCCCACACCGCCATCTACATGATCAGTCATTTACAGAAGAAATAAAAGACTATAGCCATCAACCTGGAGGTTATATTTCTGTGACTTGCCTATCTATTGCCAAGGAAGCACAAGCTTTGGGAGTGGGGAAAAGACTATTAAGGGCTTTGAAAGAAGTCGCTTTAGAACATGAGCGAGAGGGCATTAATCTGACATGTCATGATTACCTTATCGCCTATTATGAAAAACATGGCTTTGTTAATGAAGGAATATCCCAGTCAAACTTTGCTGGGGAAACATGGTATGATATGGTCTGGCAGCCTGAAAATCAATAAAACTAGCTAGGGAATGCCCTAGTTGGTTGCTTTTCTACGACTTTTAAGATATAATATTAGGGATTGTCAACAAGGAGGTAATGCTTTTGACTGAAAAATCAAGAGAAGAAGAAAAATTAAGCTTTAAAGAGCAGATTCTACGTGATTTAGAAAGAGTAAAAGAACAAGATAGAAGAGAGAAAGAAGTAGAGATTCCAAATCTGACGGCTTCATCATCTCAAGCTAGTTCAGCAACTCCTTCAGATCTTGAACCAGAAACATCAACAGAGGAGTTGATGGCTGATTCCCTATCTGTTGTCGATAAAATCCTAAAAAATGCACCAAGTGTTCCTCCACTTTCAAGTGCTAGAACTGATGAAACGGATGGACAAGAAGAGAAAGAGATTAGACAGCCAATCATCGATAAGATTGAAGTTGTAGAATCTGACGAACCTCTAGTAGAGCCGATTCATCTGGCTGAAGAACCTGTAGTGGAAACTGTTCAACCTAAGGTAGAACCAGTTGAGCTTAAACCCGAAGAAAAAGAATTTAACGATACTCCGACTAAGGTAGCCGTAACCTATAAAACAGAAGATAAGAAAGAGGAAATCACCCCAGGAATGCCTGAAAGAGTTGAGCCTGTTTCTACAGAATCTACCAGTGGATTAGCTGATGCTCCACGTCGTAGTCGTCGTCAAGGTGCAACATCAACTAAGAAAAAGAAAAAATCAAAAGCCAAAGGTTGCCTAGTAACAGTTCTAGTTCTCCTAGTACTCGTTGCAGTCGGTGGTTACTTTGGTTATGGTTACGTTCAAGATTCTTTGAAACCTGTTGATGCGAGCTCTAAGGACTATGTAACGGTTCAAATCCCAGACGGAGCAAACGTTCAAGAAATTGGAAGCACCTTGGAAAAATCTGGTCTGGTTAAACATGGACTTATCTTTAGTCTTTATGCTAAATACTATAGCCATGCCAACTTGAAGTCAGGTTATTATAACTTGAAGAAGAGTATGAGTACGGATGAGTTGATTCAAGAATTGCAAAAAGGTGGGACTCCTGAAGCTCAGGCACCTGTTCTTTCAAACTTGACCATTCCAGAAGGCTATACATTAGAGCAAATCGCTCAAACAGTAGGACAACTTCAAGGTGAATTTAAAGAACCTCTTACTGCGGATGCTTTCTTGGCAAAAGCTCAAGATGAGACCTTTATCTCACAATTAGTAGCCAAGTATCCAAACCTACTTGGAAGTCTTCCAACAAAAGATAGTGGCGTTCGTTATCGTCTTGAAGGCTACCTTTTCCCAGCGACCTATACAATCAAAGACAGCACAACTGTTGAAAGTTTGATTGATGAGATGGTGGCTGCTATGGATAAGGCTATGTCACCATATTACGCTACGATCAAAGAAAAGAATCTGACAGTTAATGAATTGCTCAGCATTGCTTCTCTTGTCGAAAAAGAAGGAGCTAAGACCGAAGACCGCAAGAAAATCGCAGGTGTCTTCTATAACCGCTTGAATGCCGGTATGCCACTTCAAAGTAATATCGCTATCCTATATGCTCAAGGAAAACTTGGTCAAAAGATTAGTTTAGCAGATGACGCTGGAATTGATACAACGATTGATTCACCATACAATGTTTACACACATCTTGGCCTCATGCCTGGACCGGTTGATAGCCCAAGTTCGGATGCGATTGAAGCAAGTGTAAACCAGACAAAGAGTGAGTACTTGTACTTTGTAGCCAATGTTGAAGATGGTAAAGTATACTTTGCAACAACAAAAGAAGAACATGATCAAAACGTTGCAGAGCATATCAATAGCAAGTTACCTCAAGCAAGTAGTTCAAACTAAAATTATGTGGTTTTCCACATAATTTTGTTTTAAAAAAGTAAATAGAAAAGAAAGTTAAAAAAATGGCAGAAAAAACTTACCCAATGACCCTTGAAGAAAAGGAAAAACTAGAAAAAGAATTAGAGGAGTTGAAACTCGTCCGTCGTCCCGAAGTCGTAGAGCGTATCAAGATTGCTCGTTCCTATGGAGACCTTTCAGAAAATAGTGAGTATGAAGCAGCGAAAGATGAACAAGCTTTTGTTGAAGGTCAAATTTCAAGTCTAGAAACAAAGATTCGTTATGCTGAAATTGTTAATAGCGATGCAGTTGCCCAAGATGAGGTAGCAATCGGTAAAACAGTAACAATCCAAGAAGTCGGTGAAGACGAAGAAGAGGTCTACATCATCGTCGGTTCTGCAGGTGCAGATGCTTTTGCTGGTAAAGTCTCAAATGAAAGTCCGATTGGCCGTGCTCTAATTGGCAAGAAGACTGGCGATACTGCAACGATTGAAACACCAGTTGGTAGCTATGATGTCAAAATCTTAAAGGTTGAGAAAACAGCCTAAATAGGATGAAAAAGGAGTAGTGAAGGTTTTGCCTTGCTCAACTCCTTTTTGGTTTTTTGGATAAAAAGGAGACTATATGAGTGAAAATAAGAAGAAAAACAAAATGGAGCGTGGATTAACCAATCGCCATGTTCAGGTGATGGCCATTGCGGGAACAATCGGAACAGGACTTTTCCTAGGTGCTGGTCGCTCTATCAGCCTTACTGGACCTTCGATCATTCTGATTTACATGATTACAGGAGCCTTTATGTTTTTGATGATGAGGGCTGTTGGAGAGATGCTGTATCAGGATCCAGAACAACATACCTTTATCAACTTTATCACCCGTCATTTGGGGAAAGGCTGGGGATATTTCTCAGTTTGGTCTTATTGGCTGTCAGTTGTCTTTATCGGTATGGCAGAAATCACTGCCATCTCAGACTATGTCCGCTTCTGGTTTCCCACATGGCCTAGCTGGATGATTCAGCTTGTCTTTTTAACGATTTTGGCTTTGGTCAACCTGATTGCAGTTAAGCTTTTTGGAGAAGTCGAGTTTTGGTTTGCTATGGTCAAGATTGTGGCGATTTTAGCCATGATTGCCACTGGGATTTTTATGGTTTTGACAGGCTTTAAGACACCGCATGGTGTTGCAAGTTTGGCAAATATCAGCGACCAGTTCTCTCTTTTTCCAAACGGAGTTATGAACTTTGTCATGGCCTTTCAAATGGTATTTTTTGCCTATCTGATGATTGAGTTTATCGGGGTGACAACTTCTGAAACAAAGAACCCTCGTCAGGTCTTACCTAAAGCTGTTAAGGAAATTCCTCTCAGAATTATCTTCTTCTATGGGGGAGCTCTCATTGCGATTATGGCCATTATTCCTTGGTCTTATCTTAATTCTTCAGATTCTCCATTTGTAACGGTTTTTGAACTGGCAGGGATCAAGTGGGCAGCGGCTCTAATCAACTTTGTTGTCTTGACCTCAGCAGCGTCTGCGCTTAACTCAACTCTCTACTCAACAGGGAGACACTTATATCAGATTGCCCATGATTCGCCAAATCGTTTCTTAAAGGCCATCAAGGTCGATACCCTTTCTCGTCACAATGTTCCACAAAATGCCATCATTGCCTCAGCAATCTTGATTGCTCTCGCTGCCTTTATCAATGTGCTACCAGGTGTTTCAGATGCCTTTGCTTTGATCACCGCATCCTCATCAGGTGTTTACATCGCGATTTATATCTTGATAATGGTGGCCCATCTCAAATACCGCAAGTCACAAGATTTCATGGCTGATGGCTACCTCATGCCTCAGTATCGCTTGCTTAATCCCCTAACCATTCTCTTTTTTGTCTTTGTTTTTGTGACTCTCTTTTTGCAAGAGTCCACTTTCATGGGGGCAGTTGGTTCTGCTATCTGGATCTTTGTTTTTGGGATTTATAGTCAGTGGAAATTTAGAAAATAAATCATGAACTCATCAACTCTGTTTGGTGAGTTTTTGCTAGTTTGACAGTTTATTGAAATATGACTATAATCAAGTTGTAGCAGTTTATTAGGAGGTTTGAATGCACGTTAGATTGGAAAATAAGGAATCGCTTAAAGCGCAAGAAATAGGGGATTTGATTCGTGCTTATAATCGTTCCAAAAGAGAAGAGGTTGAGAGCGAGCCACTGAATCTTTATCTCGAAGACGAAAAGGGCAATCTCATGGCGGGCTTAGTAGCTGAGACTTTCGGAAATTGGCTGGAAATCGAATATTTGTTTGTGAAAGAGGAATTACGGGGACAAGGAATCGGTTCGAAACTATTGCAGCGAGCTGAAAGTGAAGCTAAGAAACGAAACTGTCGTTTTGCTTTTGTCAATACTTACCAGTTTCAAGCGCCAGATTTTTATATAAGCCATGGCTACAAGGAAGTCTTTACCTTGCAAGACTATCCCTACACAGGGCAAAGATTTTATTACCAAAAGGATTTGTGACCTAGACTTCTTTCTTTTGGAGAGGAACTTAGCTAAGTATCAAAAAAGAACGAATACTCTTTATCATGTAAGATGATAGAGAGTTTTTTTGTTAATAAAATATTACAAAATGACATTTATATATTGCATTAAGTTAGATATATGGTATAATGTTTTTAAAAGAGGCGCAACTTTTTAAAATTTTGAAGGAGGACGCTAGTGGCTAAAAATTTAAAATTAAAATTAGCTCGGGTAGAGCGTGATTTAACACAAGGGGATTTGGCAGAAGCTGTGGGTGTTACTAGGCAGACTATAGGCTTGATAGAAGCAGGGAAATATAATCCTAGTCTCTCCCTCTGTCAGTCCATTTGCAGATGCTTAGGAAAAACATTAGATCAATTATTTTGGGAGGAAGAAGATGAAAAATAGATTTTTTTATTATCAATTATTAGACGAAAGAGAAGAACAACTGATTAACAAAGCTGGGACAGAGTCTTTTCATGTGTTTATCGGGCTCATTCTGCTAAGTTATTTGGTGGCAATATTAGCACCTGCTCTTTTTAATCCTGATATTCTTCTGGTTACCCTTTTATTAGGAATTTTCTTCTTTTTCAATCGTGCACGACAACTTGGAGTGACCTACTATAGTCGTTTTCATTTTACAATTATAGGGTGTTTGCTGGTAACTCTCGCTATTACGTCTCTCTTGATGTTGCAGAATTATCAATTCAACATAGAAATTTATCAGCACAACCCTTTGAACGTTAAATACTTGTCTGCTTGGGCCATTACTTATCTGATTTACCTTCCTTGGGTTTTTATCGCCAATCTCGGCCTTAAAAGTTATGGCGAATGGGCTCAAAAAAAGTTTGAGCAAGATATGGATGAACTGGAGAGTGGGAATTAGCTTGTTAAGTTTTTATCAATCTTGAAAAAATGTGTTATAATAGTACTAATTTATCGGATGGTGTGAAAGTGGCAGAATACGTTCATGCCTTTGTAAAGTAGGAAGAAGGAAAACAGATGTATCCAGATGATAGTTTAACATTGCACACGGACTTGTACCAGATCAACATGATGCAAGTTTACTTTGACCAAGGAATTCACAATAAAAAGGCGGTCTTTGAAGTTTATTTCCGCCAGCAACCGTTTAATAACGGCTATGCGGTTTTTGCTGGTTTGGAAAGAATTGTACATTATCTTAAAGACTTGCGCTTTTCAGATAGCGATATTGCCTACTTGGAGACGCTTGGGTATCATGGAGAATTCTTGGATTACCTACGAAATCTCAAGTTAGAACTAACGGTTCGTTCTGCTCAGGAAGGGGACTTGGTTTTTGCTAATGAGCCGATTGTGCAGGTTGAAGGACCTCTAGCCCAATGTCAATTGGTCGAAACGGCTCTTTTAAACATCGTTAACTTTCAAACCTTGATAGCGACAAAGGCAGCACGTATTCGTTCAGTCATTGAAGATGAACCCTTGATGGAATTCGGGACACGTCGTGCGCAAGAAATGGATGCAGCTATCTGGGGAACACGCGCAGCCGTGATTGGTGGAGCCAATGGTACTAGTAATGTACGAGCAGGGAAGCTCTTTGGTATTCCTGTCTTAGGTACTCATGCTCATGCCTTGGTACAGGTTTATGGAAACGACTATGAGGCCTTTAAGGCCTATGCGTCAACCCATCGTGATTGTGTCTTTCTAGTAGATACTTATGATACTTTGCGAATCGGTGTGCCAGCTGCCATTCAGGTAGCGCGTGAGTTGGGTGATAAGATCAATTTTAAAGGCGTTCGTATCGACTCTGGGGATATTGCCTACATTTCCAAGAAAGTCCGTCAGCAACTGGATGAGGCTGGTTTTACAGAGGCTAAGATCTATGCTTCTAATGACCTCGATGAAAATACCATCCTTAACCTCAAAATGCAACACGCTAAGATTGATGTCTGGGGGGTGGGTACCAAGCTGATTACAGCCTATGATCAGCCAGCTCTTGGGGCAGTTTATAAGATTGTTGCGATCGAAGATGAGAATGGTCAGATGCGCAATACCATCAAGCTTTCAAGTAATGCTGAAAAAGTATCGACCCCAGGTAAGAAGCAGGTATGGCGCATTACCAGCCGTGAAAAAGGCAAGTCAGAAGGTGACTACATTACTTATGATGGTGTGGATGTGAGTGACATGACAGAAATCAAGATGTTCCATCCAACTTATACCTACATCAAAAAGACCGTTCGTAATTTTGATGCCGTTCCTCTCTTGGTTGATATTTTCAAAGCAGGAACATTAGTTTACAACCTGCCTAGTTTGACTGAGATTCAAGCCTATGCTCGCAAGGAATTTGACAAGCTATGGGATGAGTATAAACGGGTTCTCAATCCGCAACATTACCCGGTAGACTTGGCGCGTGATATTTGGCAGGACAAAATGGACTTGATTGATAAGATGCGCAAAGAAGCCCTTGGTGAAGGAGAAGAAGAATGAGTTTGCAAGAGACTATTATCCAGCAACTAGGTGTCAAGCCAGTGATTGATGCCCAGGAAGAAATTCGTCGTTCAATTGATTTCTTAAAGAGATACTTGAAAAAACACCCCTTCCTTAAAACCTTTGTACTAGGGATTTCTGGGGGTCAGGACTCAACCTTGGCAGGGCGCTTGGCACAATTAGCGATGGAAGAAATGCGAGCAGAGACAGGAGATGACAGCTACCAATTTATCGCTGTCCGGCTCCCTTATGGAGTCCAAGCTGATGAAGCAGATGCTCAAAAAGCCCTCGCTTTCATCCAGCCAGATGTCAGCTTGGTTGTGAATATCAAGGAATCAGCTGATGCCATGGCAGATGCAGTCGAAGCGACAGGAAGTCCTGTTTCAGACTTTAACAAGGGCAATATTAAGGCTCGTAGTCGTATGATTGCCCAATATGCTCTTGCGGGTTCCCATAGCGGAGCCGTCATTGGAACAGACCATGCTGCGGAAAATATCACAGGCTTTTTTACCAAGTTTGGTGACGGTGGTGCAGATATTCTCCCTCTTTACCGCCTCAATAAACGCCAAGGAAAACAACTCTTGAAGGAACTTGGTGCAGACCCAGCCCTTTATGAAAAAATCCCAACAGCAGACCTTGAAGAAGATAAGCCGGGCTTGGCTGACGAAGTCGCTCTTGGAGTCACTTATGCAGAAATTGATGACTACCTTGAAGGCAAAACCATCAGCCCAGAAGCCCAAGCGACTATCGAAAACTGGTGGTACAAAGGTCAACACAAACGCCACCTACCAATCACCGTATTTGATGACTTTTGGGAGTAAAAAGGTCCGGGGGACCTTTTTAGCCCGAGTCTAGAAACGAGAAAGCGAGGCAGATTCGGTAACTCGAAGAGTTCGATTTCGTTGTCTCACCCCCGCAACGATGACTAGGTTTGAAAAAGCTTGGTAAAGCGCATTTCAAACCAGACAGCGACTGCGTCAAGTAACTAGATGAAAAACTTGTTTTCTAGCTATTACTGAGTATAGTCTTTTTACCCTGAGCCTAGAAATGAGAAAGCGAGGAAGGTCCGGGGAACCTTTTTAGCTTGAGCCTTAAGCTTAGAAAGCGAGGTAACATGATGAAAGCAATCGGTACGCAAATGTTACAGACAGAACGTTTGATTTTGAGAAGATTTGTGGAGAGTGATGCGGAAGCCATGTTTCAAAATTGGGCTTCATCTGCTGAGAATCTGACCTATGTCACCTGGGATCCTCATCCTGATGTTGAGGTGACTCGGAACTCGATTCGAAATTGGGTTGCATCCTATACTAATCCCAACTATTACAAATGGGCCATTTGTCTCAAAGAGAACCCAGAGCATGTGATAGGAGATATCAGCATCATTGAAATGCACGAGGAAGATTTAAGTTGTGAAATTGGGTATGTTTTAGGAAAAAACTTTTGGGGCCGAGGTATGATGACAGAGGCCTTGAAAGCTGTGTTAGACTTTTGTTTTACTCAAGCAGGCTTTCAAAAAGTCAGAGCTCGCTACGCTAGTCTCAATCCAGCTTCAGGCCGTGTTATGGAAAAAGCGGGAATGTCTTATCTAAAAACCATTGCCAATGGTGTGGAGAGAAAAGACTACGTTGCGGACCTTATTTATTACCAGATAAGTAGGGAAGACAGGTGATTCTCTTTTCTGTTTCTACCAAAGTCAGACCTTGTCTGGCTTTTTTTGTGCCAGGTTTCTGAATAAACTGATTAAATTCCTATTTTTCCCTATCATTGCCCCTGTTTTTTCTGGAGTTTTGGAGCTATAATAGTCCTATCAAATCAAAGAATGGAGGAAGGCAATGGACAATGTAATCTTTTTTATCAGTGTTTTTCTTGCTGGAATTCTTTCCTTCTTTTCTCCTTGTATTTTACCCTTGTTGCCTGTCTATGCGGGGGTCTTACTTGATGACAAAGATGGTTCTCAGGTTTCCAGCGGAAAATTTTCAATCTCACTTGTTAGTTTATTGCGAACTCTGGCCTTTATAGCGGGGATTTCTTTTATCTTTATCTTACTGGGCTATGGAGCTGGTTTTTTAGGCAATTTGCTGTATGCTTCTTGGTTTCAGTATGTGACGGGTGCGGTTATCATTCTCTTGGGCTTGCACCAGATGGAAGTTTTACATTTGCAGGGGCTCTACAAGGAAAAAAGGCTACAATTAAAGAGACAGGGTCAAAACGCTAACGGTTATAGTCAAGCATTTTTACTGGGGTTGACCTTTAGTTTTGCTTGGACACCGTGTGTGGGGCCGGTTCTGGGCTCTGTTTTGGCTTTGGCGGCTTCAGGTGGTTCAGGAGCTTGGCAGGGAGCTGGTCTCATGTTGGTTTACACGCTGGGATTGGCGCTACCATTTTTGGTTCTAGCTCTTGCTTCCAGTTATGTTTTAAAACATTTCCGAAAACTCCATCCTTATCTCGGAACCCTCAAAAAAGTGGGTGGTT